>CAYPUS010000180.1:4335-6718 GCA_964413815.1 uncultured Aquabacterium sp.
GGTCTGTATGCCTTCAATTCCCCGGGCAGTTCGCTGCTGAGCGCCCAGATCGGCGTCCACAGCGTCACCAGCTCGGCGCTGGAGATGACCGTCTACGACAACATCCTCGGCGGCGGCGCAGGCGACAGCGTCGAGATCAGCTCGGGCGGCAGCGCCACGGTCAATGGCACCAATCTGGCAGGGGCCTCCGTCGGGCTGCTGCTGACCACCGATCCGGGGCAGACCCAGGTGGTCGAGAGCACCGATGTGCCGACCTCCTACGACGTCAATGCCTTCAACTTCTATGGTCCTGAATCCAGCGTGGGCTGGCTGGACCTGGGGCAGGGGCCCAATGGCGAGCAGGTCTGGTTCAGCATCTCCAACATCACCCCCGTGCCCGAGCCGGACGTGGGCGTGCTGACCTTGCTGGGCATGGGTGCGCTGGGCATGTGGGCCGGACGCCGGCGCTTCCGCCGGTGAGGCCCGGGCGCGGCTGACTGGCCGCGCTCCGTTTCAGACGAATCCGATCCCTCAATCGGCCGGCATCCAGTCCGGCCGATTGTTCATTTCCTCTTGCATCACCTCGATCTGCTGGCGCAGCAGGTCGCCCTGCTGTTGCCAGTACATGTCGGTGCCGAACCAGGGGAAGGCGGCCGGGAAGGCCGGATCGTGCCAGCGGCGCGCCAGCCAGGCGCTGTGGTGGACGATGCGCAGGGTGCGCAGCGCCTCGATGAGCCGCAGTTCGCGCCAGTCGAACTCGGTGATGGCCTCGTAGCCGTCGAGCAGGGCATTGAGCTGACCGCGGCGTTCCGTCGGGTCGCCGCTCAGCAGCATCCAGAAGTCCTGCACCGCCGGGCCCATGCAGGCATCGTCCAGGTCGACGAAGTGGGGGCCCTCCGGCGTCCACAGGATGTTGCCCGGGTGGCAGTCGCCGTGCAGGCGGCGCAGGCGCAGGCCGGGGATGCGATCGAAGGCCTGCTGGCACAGGTTCAGGGCCTGTTCGGCCACGCCCAGCCATGCCGAGCGCTGCGCCAGAGGCAGGCTGTCTTCGCTGTCGGCCAGCCATTGCAGGGCGCCGCGGCCGGTGGCGGACACGCCCATGGTGAGCCGGTGTGCGAAGGGCCGGGCCGCCCCCGTGGCATGCAGGCGGCTCAGGAAGCGGCCGATCCAGCTGAGCACCTCTGGGTCTTCCAGCTCGGGTGAGCGGCCGCCGCGGCGGGGGCTCACGGCGATGCGGTGGCCCTTGTAGAAACCCAGTGTGGGCGGTTCGCCCTGCACGGTGGCCACATCCTCGCCGCGGGCGGGCTGGGCCTGTAGCGCCATGGGGGGCACCGCGGGCACTTCGGCGGCCACCAGCTCCTGCGCGAAGGCGTGCTCTTCGAGGATCTGTGCGTCGCGCCAGCGCCCCGGGCGGTAGAACTTGGCCACGACGAAATCGCCGCTGTCCAGGCCGACCTGGAAGACGCGGTTTTCGTAGGAGTTGAGCTGAAGCAGGCGGCCGTCGACCTGCTGGCCCAGCGCTTCGAGCGCATCCAGAACCAGATCAGGGGTGAGGTCGGCGTAAGGGGTGTCGGTGGGGCGCGCGGACATGCGGCATCTTAAGACCGCAAGCCGGGACCGGGCGCCCCGATGCACCGGGATCGGGGTCGATCAGCGGCTGCGGCGGCGGCCCCAGGCCACGATCTGGTCGTTGGCCAGGTGCATGAGCAGGCCGCAGAAGGCCAGTTGCGCGGCCAGTTGGCCGGCCGATTCGGCGATGTCCGCACCGCTGTCGGCGGGGATGAGGACCAGCGCGAGCACGGCGCCGACGAAGGGCAGGCAGGCGGCGATGGCGCCGGCCGTCACCGTGTGCCAGGTGATGGGGTGGCGCCGCCCGAAGGCGCGCAGGATGCCCAGGCGCGAGGCGGCCAGGAAGAAGTTGGTCACCAGCACCAACGACAGGATCATGACGGCGAGGAGGGGGGCGAAGGCATTCATCGTGAGGCCGGAGGATACGGGCTCCACGGGTCTTCGCAAAGGGTTTACCCGCAACCGAGGGGGCGCCTCGGCGCTGGGAATTCACCAGGCGGGAAATCGGCGCCGCGGGGGCGCCGATCGCAGGCGATCTCAGGCTTGTGCGTGCGCTCAGTCCAGGTCGGCCGCGTGGGCCATGGCCTTGAGCAGGGCGCTGTTGATGTCGCCATGGCTGATCATCAGCGCATCGGCGGCGTCCTTGATGTCGTAGACGCTCGAGCCCTCGATGGCCTGCACGAGCTTGAAGTAGGGCTCGTAGGGGCCGGTGTTTTCGGCCAGGGCCTGGAACACGCGTTCGGGCACGGGAATGGTCTTGAGTAGCTCGCTGAAGGGCTGCTGGAACATGCGGTCGAGCAGCGAGAACACGCCGCAGATGAACAGCTCGTTGCGC
>CAYPUS010000181.1:0-921 GCA_964413815.1 uncultured Aquabacterium sp.
GCGAGGAGATGCACAGCGTGGCGCGGTCATCCTCGGGGATGTAGACGGTTTCGACGGCATTGCCGCCTCCGACATCGAACAGCCACTTGATCGTGCCATCGGCGGAGACGTGCTCGCTGACGACGGCCAGGCGCTTCAAGGTGGCCACACCCTGGAGCTTGCCGCGCAGCGATTTGGCGAGGTCCGACATCTGATCGAAGTCGGTCGCGCCCTTTTGATGGATCCAGCGGAACAACTGGGTGGCGCGAAAGCGCTTCTCACCCAGTTGCTCGCAGAACGCAGCCAACCCGTCGAGGTCGTAATCGAGGAGATTGACGGCGTCCATACTTCTTCACCCGAAATCGGTCAGGCAGACAGCGGCTCAGCGGCTGTAGACGTTCTGGCCGGGGAAGAAGAAGGCGATTTCGACGGCGGCGGTTTCAGCGGCGTCGGAGCCGTGCACGGCGTTGGCGTCGATGCTGTCGGCGAAATCGGCGCGGATGGTGCCCTTCTCGGCCTTCTTCGGATCGGTGGCGCCCATCAGGTCACGGTTCTTCAGGATGGCGCCTTCGCCTTCGAGCACTTGCACGAACACCGGGCCGGAGATCATGAAGCTCACCAGGTCCTTGAAAAAGGGACGCTCCTTGTGCACAGCGTAGAACTGCTCGGCTTCAGCTTGCGACAGCTGCACCAGCTTGGCGGCCACGACCTTCAGGCCGGCGCCTTCGAAGCGGCTGATGATTTGGCCGATGACGTTCTTGGCGACGGCGTCGGGTTTGATGATGGACAGGGTGCGTTCGATGGCCATGGTGGTCCTTGGAGGTTGGAAATGGGGTTTCCGGGTTCCGGAAAACCGCGTATTTTAACCCGAGCGCCGCTCTGACAAGGCCTCAGCGGCCGCCCTTGCGCGAGCGGCCATTGCCGCTCCCGCGCCGCCCGCCG
>CAYPUS010000181.1:931-2007 GCA_964413815.1 uncultured Aquabacterium sp.
TGGCGACGGCGTCGGGTTTGATGATCGAGAGGGTGCGTTCGATAGCCATTTTCGTGGTCTCCACATCAATAAGATTTGACAAAACCCGGCATTGTACTTCGGGCTTGTTGCAATTCAATCTGGGCGCATGCTTGGCGCCGGCTGTCAACTCGGGTTTGCCTGACGGGCGGCCAAGGACATGGCCGGCCCGCCACTTGGCCGTCAGCGACGACCGCGGCCGCCACCACCGCCGCCGCCACCCCGTCGGTTGCCACCACCGGCTTTGCCGAAATAGGCGTCCGCGCCGATGTAGCCGACCGAGGTCTGCAGCGGATCAGGCTGCTTGGGGCCGCCTTTGGACTGACTCAAACCCTTGCCGTGATCCTGGTCCGGACGGCCGAAGCCGGCGGTGATCCGCTTGGAACCCTTGACGAAACGCTTGTCGAAGGTCTGCTCCAGCGGATTGGGGATCGCGCCAATGTGCTCGAAATCGTCGTCTCCGTCATGACGCGGTGCGGCTTGTGCGCGCTCCTGCATGGGGCCACGCGGCGGCTTGTTGCCGTTGAAGCCGCCCTGGCCGCCTTGACCGCCCTGGCCACGCGGACCCTGGCCTTGCTGTTGGCCACCACGGCCTTGTTGCTGCTTGCCCTTGAAACCTTGTTGCTGCTGGCCTTTGTGCTGACCCTTGCCGCCACGGCCCTGCCCTTGCCCTTGCCCTTGCCCTTGCCCTTGCCCCTGGCCTTGCCCTTCCTGGCGGTCCATGCCAGCCAGCGACTTGACGGCACGCACGTCCGACTCGCCCAGCTCCACCCACACGCCGCGCTTGAGACCGCGGGGCAGAACGATGGCGCCATAACGCACACGGATGAGGCGGTTGACGGTCAGGCCCACCGCGTCGAACAGCTTGCGCACCTCGCGGTTGCGCCCTTCGGTGATGACCACGCGATACCACTGGTTCACGCCTTCGCCCAGGCCATTGCTGATGGCCAGGAAGGAGGCCGACTGGCCTTCGATCTCGACGCCCGACAGCAACTTGGCGCGCGAGGCCTCATCCAGGGTGCCGAGCACGCGCACGGCGTATTCGCGCTCCACGCCAA
>CAYPUS010000181.1:2017-6713 GCA_964413815.1 uncultured Aquabacterium sp.
CAGCTGGTTGGCCAGTTCGCCGGAGTTGGTGAACAGCAGCAGGCCTTCGGTGTTCAGATCCAGCCGGCCCACGGACATCCACTTGCCGTTCTGCAGCTTCGGCAGGCGGCGGAAGACGGTCGGGCGGCCTTGCGGATCGTCATGCGTGACGACCTCACCCACGGGCTTGTGGTAGGCCAGGATGCGTGCAGGCGGCGGAGAAATCCGGACCTTGATCGGCCGGCCGGCCACCTTGATGCGGTCTCCGAAGGAAACACGCTGGCCGATGTGGGCCACCTGGTCGTTGACCTCGATGCGGCCATCTTCGATCATCTGCTCGATGTCGCGGCGCGAGCCGACGCCAGCCTGCGCCAGCACCTTTTGCAGCTTGGGCGCATCGGGCTCCGGACGCAGCACGCGCTTGTAGGCGCCGCCTTCCCCGCTGCCCGCCTCGTCCTCTGCCTCTTCCTCGCGCTGCTTGTCGAAATCACCGGACAGCAGTTCGGCAAAGACCTCGGTGGCCTGTTCGGCTGCGATGGCGGCGCGGCGCGAAGGGCGCTGCTCGCCCGACTCACCGGCACGGACTTCGCCCGCATCCTCACCTGAAGCGGCACCCTCTTCCTGCGATGCGCCCTCCAGGCCTTGGCGCTCGCCACGAGGGGGGCGGTCGCCGCGGGGGCCACGCTGGCGATCCCGATCGCGCTCGCGGCGGCTGCCGCGCTCATCACGACGACCACCTTCGCGCGCCGCCTGGGCAGAGGCTTCACCTTGCTCGCCCGCTTCGCCCTGGGCGCCTTCGGCCTCTTGCCGAACCGCGGGCACCTCGCCAGCGGGTGCCAGCTGGATGAAACCGTGCGCGGCTTCTTCGCGGGGCAGGTCCGAAGGCTCGGCGGACACAGACCCGGTCTGCGCAGCGGGCTCGGCGGGCATCTCAGCCTGGGCCGAGGCCTTCTTGCGCGGCGCCCGCTTGGGCTTGGCCACGGCCTCGTCACCGCCCGCTTGCGCAGCCACCGCCGGGGCGGCTTCGACCGCCGGCGCATCGGCGCTCAGAACACCCTCGCCTTGCGGCGCCTCATCGGCCACCTTCTTGCGACGCACGGTCTTTTTGGCAGGCACTGCGGCGTCGGCAGCGACCGCACCGTCCGCCACAGGCGCCTCATCGGCTGCCTTGGTCCGGCGGGTGCGCTTGGGCTTGACCACCTCGTCGGTGACCAAAGGCTGTTCGTTGGGTTCTTGCATGTTGTCTGAGGTCATGGAGCGGGAGGGGTATTCGGTTCGAGATCGGCCGCGGCATCGGAGTGCGCGCCACTGGCTTCGGGAGAAGGTTCGAGAAAGGGTTCGGGGGAAGGTTCGGCCGCGGCAGCGACCTCAGGGGCCTCGGAGACTTCAGAGGCTTCATCGGCCTCCAGAACGTCGGCAGGCGCCTGCGGTTCACTGGCGCCCAGCAAGGACGGCTGATCCAGTTCGCCATCCGCCTGGGCCACCTGGGGGGACTCGTCTGCCACATCAGCAGAGGCGTCCGCATCGTCATCCAGACCCGGCAGCAAGGCCTGACTGACCGGCAGGCCGTCAAGCGTGGGCAACTGGCTCAGCGAGCTCAGGCCCAGGTCGTCCAGAAACTGCTTGGTCGTGGCATACAGGCCCGGACGGCCTGGCGCCTCGCGGTGGCCGATCACCTCGATCCAGCCCCGGTCTTCCAACTGCTTGACGATGTTGGACGACACCGTCACACCGCGGATGTCTTCGATGTCGCCGCGGGTCACGGGCTGCTTGTAGGCGATGATCGCCAGGGTCTCCATCGTGGCGCGCGAGTACTTGGGCGGCTTTTCAGGGTTCAGCCGGTCAAGGTGGGCCTGCACTTGCGCCCGGGTCTGAAAACGCCAGCCCGTGGCCGTCTCGCGCAACTCGACGCCGCGACCTTCCCAGTTCGCCATCAGCTCGACCAGCATCGCGCGCACGCCGTCGGCCGACACCGTGTCGTCGAACAACTGGCGCATGTCGCGCAGCGTCATGGGCTGGTGGGCGCACAGGAGCGCCGCTTCGAGAATGCGTTGGGCATCCTGAGGATCGAGGACTTCCATCTCTTCAATCGGATCGCTGAAATCGGATCACCAATGATCGATCGGTTGCCGGCACACCCGGTCAAGGGGGCTGCCGTACGGAATCAGGCCGGCACGTGGCCGATGGGCATGAATGCGTGATGTGCGTGAGCCTAAGCTGGGCCAGAAACTGCGCGGGGCATGCTCGAAGGGGGTACTGCAACCTGGCCGATCGGCGCTCCGCCCGGCTCATCCCTATGACTCATCCCTATGGTTCGCGCAAGTCTGGCCGCCGCCGCGGTCTTCTCGGGCCCGGGTGACGAGTACCTCGCCCCGGCCATCGGCCATGGATGGATGCATCCATGCCAGTAGTGACCATTATGCACCACTTGCCGCCCGATGGTGCAGCGATTCAGGCAGCGATTGTTTTTCACCGCGTCACGCCTTCTTGCCCACCCTCTGCCAGGCTGACCCAGGCGGCGGCCATGTCAGGCGGCAGGCTGGACTCGAAGACCAGGGCCGCGCCCGTGACGGGGTGGGTGAAGGCCAGGCGCGCAGCGTGCAGCGCCTGGCGAGCCATGCCCAGCGCTGGCGCACCGCCATAGAGGGCGTCGGCCACCAGCGGATGCCGGCGGCTGCTCAGGTGCACGCGGATCTGGTGGGTGCGGCCGGTGTGCAGCGTGCACCACACCCCGCTGAACACCCTGGGCTGCGTGCGGGCATCTGCCTTGGTCTGGGCGCGCGGCGCCCATGTGCCCTCGATCAGGCGCTCGACATCGGTGCGCGCCGGCTTGCCGGAGGGCACGACCGCCATGCGCACACGCGTGACCGGGTCCCTCCCGATGGATGCCTCCACCGTGAAACGCTCGGGCACCGCGCCGTGAACCAGGGCCTTGTATTGGCGGCTCACCTCTCGCGCGGCGATCGCCCGGCTCAGGCCCGTCACCGCGGCGATGGTCTTGCCCACCACCATCAGGCCGCTGGTGTCCTTGTCCAGGCGATGCACGATGCCCGCCCTGGGCAGGTCGACCGCGCCGGCATGGTGGGCCAGCAGTCCGTTCATCAGCGTGCCCGTCCAATTGCCGGCAGCCGGATGCACGACCAGCCCGGCGGGCTTGTCGACAACCAGCAGGTGCGCATCTTCGAACACGATGGGCAGGGTCATCTTTTCAGCCACGAAGGCCTGGCTTTGCGCGGTCGGCTTGAGCAGCACCTCCACCTGCTGACCCGCCTGGACCTTGCGCGAGGCGGTGGTGACCGGCTTGCCGTCGATCGTCACGCAAGCGTCTTCCACCAGCAACTTCAGATGGCTGCGAGAAAACTCTGGTGCGCCCGCTGCCAAAAACGCATCCAGCCGCTGCCCGTGGGAAGCCGTGGGCACCGTGAAGGCACGGCGCTCAGGCGCGTTTGCCGCAGCAGACCGCGTGGCGGGGATGGCGGGGATGGCGGCGATGTCCAGCCAGTCATCGTCGGCGCCCTCTTCCTCGGCAGGCAAGGCTGCGCCAGGGTCGGCAAAGCCTGCCTGCTGTGGCGGATCGGACTGCGCAGCAGGTGCCTGCGGCTTCTTCAAAAGGTCTTTCGGGGTGCCGGAGGTTGCGCGACGGGCCATGCGGGGTGGAGCCAAGTGTTGGAAGAAACGAGGGCGACAAGGGCCAGACGGGGGCCGGGGCTTCTATACTGCGGGTTCTGCCGCTGCAAGGCGGGACCCCATGCTGCGCCACCCCGACAAGGATGCGCGCAAGACATGCGAACGACACGCGAACGACACAACGTGAAACTGCTGAAGAACACATCCCGCCGCACCTGGAACCGCTCGCACGCCGCCCTCGCGGCCCTGACGGCAAGCGCCTTGCTGGCAGCCTGCGGCTCGACGCCAACGGACGAGTTTGCCAACATCAGCACGGACAAATTGTACGCAGAGGCCAAGGAAGAGGCCGGCGAAGGCAACTACGAGTCGGCGATCAAGCGCCTTGAAAAGGTCGAGGCACGCGCCTCCGGCACCTTGCTGGCGCAGCAGGCCCAGCTGGACCTGGCCTACGCCTACTACAAGACCGGCGAAAAGGCCCAGGCCCTGGCCAAGCTTGAACGCTTCATCCGCCTGCACCCGACCAGCCCCGCCCTGGACTACGCCTACTACCTGCAGGGCCTGATCAACTTCAACGAAGACCTGGGCCTGTTCGGCCGCATGGCACGCCAGGATCTGTCCGAGCGTGACCAGCAGGCCTCGCGCGATGCCTACGAATCCTTTCGCACGCTGATCGAGCGCTTCCCCAAGTCGAAGTACGCCGAAGACGCGCGCCTGCGCATGAACCACGTGGTGAACTCGCTGGCCGCCGGCGAAGTGCACGTGGCGCGCTACTACCTGCGCCGGGGCGCCTACCTGGCCGCCGCCAACCGCGCCCAGCAGGCCGTCAAGGACTACCGCCAGTCGCCCGCCATCGAGGAAGGGCTCTACATCATGGCCCGCGCCTACGATGAACTGGGCCTGAACCAGCTGCGCGACGATGCGCTGCGCGTGCTCAAGCAAAGCTTCCCCGAAAGCCGCTTCCTGGACGAGCAAAGCGTGCAGCAACCCGCACTGCCCAAGAAGCCCTGGTGGCAACTCTGGTGAGCCGGGCGCCGGCCTGTGCCGGCGTGCCGCCCCACCCTCACCTTCCGCGCATCATTCGCCGCCGCTG
>CAYPUS010000182.1:0-4890 GCA_964413815.1 uncultured Aquabacterium sp.
CGGCCAGCGTCCCGGCGAACCTGCCGTGGCTGCGCGCCAGCAACGGCTCGGCCAATGCTTGCAGCGGTGTGACCACGCCCGACCGGGACCCTTCGGCCCGGGCCACCTTCGGGATCTACAAGCCGGAAAGCAAGCGCCTCGTCTTTACGCGGGAGCTGTTTTGAGTAGGGGGTAAATGCCTCCTTTTTCCTGGCGTATTCGGGATCTCGCGTCATCCGGAAGCTTCACACAATCGCATCATGGAACCAGACCGCATTCGACGCTCGCAGGCCATCAGGCTGCACGGTGCCCGCCGCCGCGCACAGCGACGCGGGGACGTGGGGCAGTCCGGTTTCACGATGCCCGAACTGATCATTGCGATGGTCATCATTGGCATCTTGGCAGCTTATGCGGTGCCCAAGCTGTCGGCCGTGATGGGCGTGCGTGATGCAGCCTGGCGGGACGAGGTGGTCTCGGCGCTGCGCACCGCACAGAAGAGTGCGGTGGCTCGCAGGCGCCTGACCTGCGTGACAATCGGCGCCACCACGGTCACGGTCACCGCCGCGACAGCCAATCCTGCGGTGAATTGCACCGCCCCCATCGAAGGACCGGACGGGGGCGCCGTCTTCGCCCAGGCCGCCAACAGCAGCGCCAACACCGCCGTGTCGGCCCCCGGGGTGATCTATTTCCAGCCGGATGGCCGCGTGACCCTCGATGCGGCCAGCGCCTCGACGGCCACCCGCACGATCAGCATGACCGGCGTGCCCAGCATCACGGTCTACGGGGAGACGGGCTATGTCGAATAAACGGCGCGGCTTCACGCTGATCGAAACCATCATGGCCATCGCCATCATCGGCGTGGGCCTGGCCGGCTTGTTGTCGGCCTTCTCGAACACCACGCAGCACAGCGCCGATCCGGTGGTGCGCAAGCAGTTGCTGGCGCTGGCCGAAGAGATGATGGAAGAGGCTCAGCTCAAGCCCTACGCGGTGGCCGCCAGCGCGTCCTCTGGATGCGCGCGCAACACCTTCAACGACGTCTCGGACTACAACGGCTACAACACCTCCGGCTACATCTGCGACATCGACGGCACGGTCATCCCGGCGCTCAATGGCTATTCGATCAGCGTCTCCGTCGCCATCTCGGCACTCAGTGGCGTGGCCGACGCCAAGCTGATCACCATCACCGCCTCGCGCGGTGCCGACTCGCTGACCTTGACCGGCTGGCGAACCGACTACGCCGAGCCATGAGCATGAGCACCATGAGACGCCCGTCCTCACCCCTCGGCCGTCGGCGCGCCGCGCGCGGCTTCACCCTGGTCGAGCTGGTGGTGGTCATCGTGATCACCGCCATCATCGGCACGACCATCGCCATCTACGTCAAGCCGACGATGGATGCCTACATCGACATCCGCGGCCGGGCCGACCTGGCCGATCAGGCCGACACCAGCTTGCGCCGCATGCTGCGCGACGTGCGCCATGCCGTTCCCAATTCCCTGCGCCTGCCCAATACCAAGTGCTTCGAGCTGGTGCCGGCCGTTTCGGGCGGGCGCTACCGCATGGGGCCGGATGTCACGAACGACGACTCGGCCAGTTGCACCCCATCGGGCACCTGCGCCGGCTATGTCGACCCCTCCCAGCCCACCACAATGTTCGACACGCTTTCCGTGATGACCGTCGAACCCGGGGTGAACGACTGGGTGGTCATCAACAACCAGAACGGCAACGATGTGTACACCGGCGCCAACCGCGCCCAGATCACGGCTGTGGCCAACGCCCCGGCGGCAACCCAGGGCTACAAGCGCCTGACCATCGATGCGCTGCAGGTCTCGCCCGGCTACAACGGCGGCCGCTTCCAGATTGTCAGGAACGGCCAGCAATCGGTCTTCTACATCTGCAGCGGCGCGGACGGCACGCTCAACAGCTCGGGCAACGGCAAAGGCACCCTGTACCGGCTGGTGCGCAGCTTCACCGCCGCCTACCCGGCGGCCTGCCCGGCCACCACGGGTGCCGTGGTGCTGGCCACCAATGTGCAGTCCTGCACCTTCGTCTATGACCCCAACCAGGGTGCCACGCAGCAAAGCGGCTTCCTGTGGATGGACCTGGTGCTCACTCGCAAGAACGAGAGCGCACACCTGGCGGTGGGCGCCCATGTGATGAACGTGCCATGAGGATGCCCGCCATGCGACGCCGCCCTTCGCGCTTTCAACATCGCCTGGTGCAGGCGATGTTGAACCGGCTTGTGCGCCGAGGCACCCAGCGGGGCCTGGGTGTCATCGCCGCCATGTTCGTGCTGGTGATGTTGTCCGCGCTCGCGGCGGCCATCGTGCGGCTGAACTGGGGGCAGCAAATGGCCTCGGCCCAGGACATCATGGGGGCCAAGGCCTCACAGGCCGCCAACGCCGGCACGGAATGGGGCCTGTACCAGGCCTTGAAGGGCAGCTGGGTTGGGTGCACCAACGCCACGCAGACTCTGGATCTGCGCGCATCGATGGGCTTTCTCGTCACGGTGACCTGCACCTCGAACGCCACGCCCTTCGTCGAAGGCGGTGAAACGGGCACGCCGCGCAATGTCCGCCTCTACAAGATCGATGCGGTGGCCTGCAACGGCCCTTCGGGCGCCTGTCCCAACAATGCCGCCGCGGCCACGCAGACCTACGTTGAGCGTCACCGTCAGGTGACCGTGTCGGACATCGACACCGACAGCTGATCCTTCTGGCCTGTGCGCAGGCGGCTGTGTTCCGTCAGCAGGGCTTCGAAGGCCTCTTCCGTCATCGGGCGGCCCAGGTAGTAGCCCTGCGCCTCGTCGCAACCATGGGCCACCAGGAAGGCAGCCTGCTCGTGCGTCTCCACGCCCTCGGCCACGATGCCCACGTCCAGGCGGTGTCCCATCGCGATCAGGGCGGCCACCAGGCGGCAATCGCCCGGTGACTGAGGCACGGATGTCAGGAAGCTGCGGTCCAGCTTGAGCCGGTCGACCGGCAACTCGCGCAGGTAAGCGAAGCTGGAATAGCCCACACCGAAATCGTCGATCGCGATGCGCACGCCTTGCGCACGCAACTGCGTCAGGATGTCGGCCGCCCGCAGGGATTCGCGCACCACCACGCTTTCGGTGATCTCCAGCTCCAGCGCGGTAGGGGGCAGCCCCGTGTCCCGCAGCACCTGCGCCACCATGGCCGGCACGTCCTGCTGATCCAGTTGCACGGCCGACAGGTTGACGGCCATGCGCATCGGCCAGCCTGTGCGCTCGCGCCACTGCTGGGCCAGGGTGCAGGCGCGCCGCAGCACCCATTCGCCCATGGGCACGATCAGGCCCGTCTCTTCGGCCGTGGGCACGAAGTCCGAAGGTGGCACCAGCCGGCCGCCGTGTTCCCAGCGCAGCAGGGCTTCGGCGCCCGTGATCTGGCCCGTGCTGCAATCGTATTGAGGCTGGAAGTGCAGACGCAGCTCGTCGCGCTCCAGCGCCTTGTAGAGATCGTTTTCCAGCACCAGGGTTTCGACGGTGGGCGAGGCCATGTCGTCGCTGTAGACCTGGATGCGGTTGCGGCCGTTGTTCTTGGCCTGGTACATGGCCAGGTCCGCGTGCCGCATCAGGGTCACGGTGTCGGCGCCATGGTCCGGATACAGCGCCAGCCCGAGGCTGGGCGTGATGCGCAGGTCGTGGTCGCCGATGCGCACGGGCTCGACAAACAGGCTCATCACCTTCTGCGCAACGCGCTCGCCGTCTTCCAGCGCCGAGATCTGCGGCAGCAGCACCACGAACTCGTCGCCGCCCAGGCGCGCGACGATGTCGGAGGTGCGCATGGCGCTGCGCAGCCGGCGCGCCACCTCGATCAGCACGGCATCGCCCACCTGGTGGCCCAGTCCGTCGTTGATTTTCTTGAAGCGGTCCAGGTCCAGGAACATCAAGGCCATGTGGTGGCCGTGACGGTGGGCCAGGGTCAGGCAGGTCTTGAGGTGCTCCTGCAGCATGTTGCGGTTGGGCAGGGCGGTCAGCGCATCGTGCTGGGCCATGTGCTGGAGCTGGTGCTCCGCATCGCGGCGCGAGGTCACGTCGTAGGCCATGACCAGGTAGCCGTTGAGGTGGCCTGCCTCGGTGCGCAGCTCGGTCACGGTGATCTCGCCGACCAGGTAGCTGCCGTCGGCGCGGCGCATGTTCCATTCGCTGGGCAGTCCGGGCGATTCGATGGCCAGGTGGCGCAGCACGTCCAGCTCCTTGACGGGCTGGTTCAGGCGCAGCGCCAGCATGCGGGCGCGGTCGGCGATCTGGTCGGCGTCGAAAAAGCGCTGCGTCGTGCAGCGGCCCACCAGCTCCTGGGCCGAGAAACCCAGCAGCTTCTCTCCGGCCGGGTTGATGTTCTGGATCACGCCATGGGCGTTGAGCACGAAGATGGCATAGGGCGCGTTGTGCACGATCACGCGCCGCATCTCGTCGATCTCGTTGAGCTGGCGATGGGCCTCCAGCACGGCGCGTTCGGCCGCATCCTGCTTGCTCATGTCGCGCATCACGCCGATGTGCTGCAGCTGCCCGTGGTAGGTCATGCTGCTCATCGCCAGGCTGAGGGGAAAGCGCGTGCCGTTGGCGCGTTTGCCCTGCGTGCGGTGCCCCACGCCATCGATGCTCATGCGCAGGCCCGCCAGGAACTGCTCGATCGGCTTGGCGCCCTCGGAGCCCATGGCATCGGGCAGCAGCTTGCTCAGGTGCTGTCCGACCAGGTCGGCCTCGCTGTAGCCGAAGGTGCGGCAGACCGCCCGGTTGACACTCAGGATGCGCCCGCGCGGCGTGAGCGTGAGCAGGCCATCGACGGCGTTGTGCAGCACGGCGCGCAGGTGGTTCTCGCTTTCGCGGGCCTGCATGCTCAGGTCCATGGCCATGGCGGCCGCGGTGGCCTGACGGCCGGCCGCGCTGCGCAA
>CAYPUS010000182.1:4900-6654 GCA_964413815.1 uncultured Aquabacterium sp.
CGCTGGCCCTGCTGTTCGGCGGCCTGGGCGCCACGGTGGGCCAGCGGATAAGGTGCCGTGCGCGCGTGCACGGGCTGCCTGGCGAAGGTGATCCGCCATTGCCGCCCGCCGACATCCAGCATGCGGGTGAGGCGGTCATGAGGCGGGCCATGCACCTCCGCGCGCATGGCCGAAGGGTCGCTTTGCGAATCGAACAGGGGCTTGACGACCTGCGCCGCCTGAGGCGCCTGCGCGCGCGACGGCCCCACATCCTCGATCTGCCAGCGCACCTGCGAGACACCCGGCAAGGTGGTGGCATCGACCAGAAAGTCCGAGGCCTTGACCACGCCACTGACCACCCCGATGAAGGCCTCACGGCGAGCCTGCACTGTGTCGATGGGCGCGCCGGGGCGGTAGACCGGCAGGCGGAGCAAGAGGCCCCGCTTGTCCGGCGCCGTCAGCTGGATCAGCTCGACGGGCGCGGAAAGCTGGGGCCTGCCGGTGTCGCGCGCCTGGTGGATCGCATCACGCCGCACCGGCTCGGCCAGGGCGTCGTAACCCATCACCAGGTCGTTGATCCGCATGGGCTCGTTGATCTCGACAGCCACGTACTCCGGCCGGTCGCCGGCCGGCCGGATGTGGAAGCTGGGGTAGCCGTCGGGCGACAGGCTTTGATCGGCCCGCACAGCCTCCTCGAAGGCGTCCTTTTGCGCATGCGGCACGTGCCTGAGGAACTGCACGGCCAGCATGGCCGGGAACTCCCGGTCGATGGCCAGCTCCTGGTAATGGCGCAAGAAGAGGTGCCGAGGCACCGTCTCGCTCACCAGGTACATGGCCTGGAAGCTGTGGAGCGCATCGACATGGTGGGCGATCTGCCGGTTCACCCGCTCATGGATGTCGGCGGCCGTGCGCGCAAAGGATTCGTCGGCGCTGCGCTGGATGCCGTTGCTGCTGTGCAGCCATGCCACGCCGCTGAGCGTCAGTCCGGCCAGGAGCACGCCCCACGAGCTCCAGCGTAGCCAGCGTGAATCGTTCTCTGTCTGCTGAATGTCGACGAGCATCCGTGTCCTTGACAGCCGTGGCGATCGCCGGGGGGCGATGTGCGATGACGGTGTATCGGACGGGGGCGCGCGGCCTTGACCCCGCGATCAAGGGGGAATGCCGCAAGGCGCGATGCTGGCGCACAAGACGTGACGGGCGTCACGCCTGGCCGGTGGTGCCGGCGTGCGGCCCGGCGTGCAGGCCGCACGCCGAGCCGCCAGGACACGTTCAGCGGCCCATGGCCAGCAGGCGTGCCACGCGTTCTTCTGTGGCCGGATGGGTGGAAAACAGCCCACGCAGGCCACCGCCGGACAAGGGGTTCATGATCATCATCTGGGCCGTTTCCGGATGGGCTTCTGCGGCATGCAGCGGAATGCCCTGGGCGTAGCGCTGAATCTTCTGCAGGGCGGAAGCCAGGGCCTGCGGGTCACCGCTGATCTCGGCGCCGCCGCGGTCGGCCTCGAACTCGCGGGCCCGGCTGATCGCCATCTGGATCAGGCTGGCCGCCAGCGGGGCCAGGATGGCCACGGCGATGCCGGCGATGGGGTTGGCCGGCCGGCCTTCCGAATCGCGCCCACCGAAGAAGGCGGCGAAGTTGGCCAGCATCGAGATGGCACCGGCCATGGTCGCGCTGATGGTGCTGATCAGGATGTCGCGGTGCTTGACGTGCGCCAGTTCATGGGCCATCACGCCACGCAGTTCGCGCTCGGTCAGCACGTTCATGATGCCGGTGG
>CAYPUS010000183.1:0-4594 GCA_964413815.1 uncultured Aquabacterium sp.
CCTGCTCCAGGTCGCGGTCGATGATGCCGCGCAGGAAATTGCTGGGCTTGGCGGGGCTGTTTTCTTCTGTGGGGGCGGTGGGCGCGTTCATCCCCCGATTCTATCGAGCGCCGCTGCATCACCCCTTGAATGGGTGCCCACACAAGGCGCTTGTCCGATTGATTTTGTTATGCGACGGAACTATCGTGGCGCGGCAGTTTTCACGCATACCGTTGAAACACAAACATTTACAGGATCACATCATGAGCACCTTTGTTCACAGCCGCGCGGTGGTCCGACGCGCTACACGTCAGCTTGCCGCCGCCGCCCTGCTGGCCTGCGCCGCCGCCTCGGCCCTGGCCGCGGTCGGGCAGGCCGCCATCACGGCGGGCGAGCCAGACGGCTATGGCCGCCGGGCCGACAAGGAGAACTTCGCGTCCTTCGGCTTTGTCGAGCAGGAGTTCATCGTCTCGGGCCTGGGCCGCAAGTACAAAGGCCAGGGCAGCCTGGGTGCGGACGGCCGCTGGAGCGTCAGCGTCGTCTCGGACAACACGCCCTTCAGCACCGCCATGATCGTGCGCCGCCCTGCCGATCCGGCCCGCTTCAATGGCATCGTCGTGGTCGAATGGCTCAACGTGAGCTCGGGCTACCCGCTGGATGTGGACTGGGGCATGGGCCGCGAGGCCTTCTTGCGCGAGGGCTATGCCTACGTCGGTGTCAATGCACAGAAGGCCGGCCTGCAAGGCGTGCAAAAGCTCAAGCAATACGGCAGCCGCTATGCCAGCGCCAGCATTCCGGATGACGACATCTCCTACGACATCCTCTCGCAGGTCGGCCAGGCCGTGCGCGATCAGGCGGCCACCGTACTCGGCGGCCTGCAGCCAGTGAAGGTCATTGCCAGCGGCCACTCGCAATCGGCCATGGCCCTGCACACCTACATCAATGCCATCCAGCCGGTCGAGCGGGTCTTCGATGGCTTCCTCGTGCATGGCCGGGGCAACAGCGGCCTGAAGATGAACACGGCCGACCGCCTGCCCGGCACCGCCGCCATCCGCGCCGACACGCAGGTGCCCGTCTTCCTGATCCAGTCCGAGGCCGATGTCTCGCTGATGTCGGGCTCGTCCAAGCAGGTCGACAGCGACAAGATCCGGCAATGGGAGGTGGCGGGATCGGCCCATGCCGACCAGTACCTGCTGGACAACATCGGCCTGGTCAGTGGCCGCGAGGTGGGCTGGACACCGCCGCGCTGCCTGAACGCGGTCAACAACATGCCCTTCTACATGGCGCAGATCGCCGCCTACCACCATCTGAAAGAATGGATGCTGCACGGCACCCCGCCGCCGCTGGCACCGCGCATCGCGCGCAATGCACTGGGCGGCCTCAAGCGCGATGCCGACGGCAATGGCATGGGCGGCCTGCGCCTGCCCGACATCGAGGCGCCGGTGGCCAAGTGGGGGCCTTCGAACTTCACACGGGGCTCGCTGGCCTTCCTGGATCTGTTCGCCTGCGTGGCCGGTGGCAGCACCCAGGCTTTCAGCGCGAGCCAGTTGCGCATGCGCTATCCCACCCATGAGGCCTACGTCGCCCAGTACAAGGCGGCGGCCGATGCGGCCTTGCAGAAAGGCTGGATCCGTCCGGCGGACCACGCCAACGCGATCAAACGGGCCGAAGCCGCGCTCATCCCCGATTGAATGGGGCATACCCCCCCGCATCAACCCTAGCCCCCCGCAAGAACCCCAATTCCTGCTGGAAGGCACCGCCCGTTCGACCCCGTTTCAAACACCCCTCATTTAAGTGCTTTCATCGAAGGACGGGGGTTGACCCTCTCAATCCGGGGGGCCCCACCCTCGAACAATGGAACCCACACCGTCAGACAACCTGAAAGAAGTGCCCATGCTGACCACCCGCTACCAGAAGGTCAACACCCTCAACGTCCAGGACATCACGCGCATGCATGAGTTGTTCCAGGAGAACTACGCCTTCAGCCCCTTGTCGACCTTCATCACCGACATGGAGAAGAAGGACGGTGTGTTCGTCGTGCGGGAAAAGGAAACGCAGCGCATCGTCGGCTTCTCGACGCTGGGCATCTACACCTTCAAGCTCGGCGGTCGCAAGGCCATCGGCCTGTTCAGCGGCGACACCATCCTGGAGCGCGCCTACTGGGGCACGCGCTCGCTGTCGCAGGCCATCGCGCTCAAGATGTTCTGGGAGTCGTGCAAGCGGCCCTTCACGCGCCAGTACTGGACGCTGCTGTCCAAGGGCTACAAGACCTATCTGCTGGTGACCAACAACTTCGAAGAGTACTACCCCAAGCGCGGCAGCCACTCGCCCGAGATGGAAAGCATGGTCAGGGAATACTGCGAAGCCATGTTCCCCGGCAAGCTGGACCACGAGAAGATGATCCTGGACTTCGGGCCCAATGCGAACTGCCTGAAGGAGAACGTGGCCCCGATCACCGACGAGCTGCGTGCCAAGCACCCGGACATCGCCTTCTTCGAGCAGCGCAACCCGAGCTGGCAGCGTGGCACGGAGCTGCCCTGCATCGCCCGCGCCGACTTCGCCGCCTTCCTGAAGATCCTGCCGCCCTTCCTGATGAAGACCATGTTCGGTGGCCGCTCGCGCAGCGCCACGGACGCCCATGTGGGTTCGGAGGAAACGGCCGAGGCCCGCGGCAACTGAGCCGAGCTACAAGCCGGGCTACAAGCCGGGCTACAAGCCGGGCTACATCAAGGACAAAACAGCATCGATTGCGGCGGCGCGAGCCGTGAAAGGACCGGACCGGCAGGCTCCCTCAAGAGCCCAACGGTCCGGTTTTTTCTTGGGGCGACTGGCCGGGTTCTGACGGGGCAGCGACTTGCTGTTGCGCGGCTTGTTGTGCCCCTTCCTTGGCGCCTTCGCGGGCCCGCTCGGCATAGCGGTTGAAGCGCCAGGCGCTCGACTCCATGGTGATGCGCCGCCAGGTGGCGCGCTTTTCACCAGGCGTCATTTCGGGCCACAGCTGCACCTCGTCGAAGGTGCGGCCGCACCCTTTGCAGATGTCGTCCCCCTGGCTGGTCGAGCAGATCGCGATGCAGGGCGTGTCCGGCGTGGTGTCGTACCAGGCCAGCCAGGCCTGGCGCGCCGCCTTGGGCATGCTGACCTCGTCGCACTCGCTCTCGCGGTAATAGACCATCAAAGCATAGACCTCGGCCAGCGCCTTGACCTCCGGGCACAGGGTGATGCCATCGGGCGAGGGGCGCTGCTCGCGCCACCAGTTCAAGGCGGATTCGATGTCGGTGATGTGGATGCCGGCCATGTTGTGTGGTGGGATCGATGCGGCGAGGTGATGCGGCGGCGGAGCGTTATTCCTGCGCGGCAACCAGCGCGGCCAGCGCCGCTTCGACCACCGCACGGTCCACGCCTGCCGGGATGGTGACGGGCGCATCCAAATTCAGTACCGCCGCGCCCTCTTGTTTGAAACGTTTCACCCAGCCCCCGGCTTCACGGCCTTCGGCGAAGCCCTGGCTTTGCAGCAGCAGTTGCTGGCCATCGGCCGAGGTCAGCTTGAAGTAGAACTGGCCGTCGGCTTCGCGGTATTGCTTGAACAGCGGCACATCGGGCTTGGCACCTGCCTCGCCCTTGCCGGCCTTGCCCGCACCGGCCTGGCCGGCAGCGACCATGCGGCGCAAACCCACAGCCTGACGCAACTCGGCCAGGAAGGGCGTGGCGATCTTGCGGGCCTTGGCCGCACCGGCCTGCAGCACCTCTTCGATGCGGTCGGGGCGCGCCATCAACTCGGCATAGCGCTCGCGCATCGGGCCCACATGGCCTTCGATCAGCTGCACCACACGCTGCTTGGCATCGCCCCAGCCCAGTCCTGCGCGCAGGTCGGCATGGAAGGCCTGGCGGGTGGCCGCATCGGCAAAGGCATCGTGGATGGTGACGATGTGGGCGCTGTCCGGGTCCTTGGGCTCGCCGGGCAGCTTGGAGTCGGTCACGATGCGGGCGATCGCGTCCTTGAGCGCCTTGCTGCCGCCTTCGAACAAGGGCACGGTGTTGTCATAGCTCTTGGACATCTTGCGGCCATCCAGGCCCGGCAAGGTGGCCACGCTTTCTTCAATCTCGGCCTGGGGCAGCACGAAGAGATCACGGCCCTGCCCGAAGAGGTGGTTGAAGCGCTGAGCCACATCGCGGGCCATCTCGATGTGCTGGACCTGGTCGCGGCCCACGGGCACGCGGTGCGCGTTGAACAGCAGAATGTCGGCGGCCATCAGGATGGGGTAGCAGAACAGCCCCATGGTGATGTTGGCATCGGGCTCTTCGCCGGCAGCCTCGTTGGCATCGACCGAGGCTTTGTAGGCATGGGCGCGGTTCATCTGGCCCTTGGCCGTCACGCAGGTCAGCAACCAGTTCAGCTCGGTGGTCTCGGGGATGTCACTCTGGCGGTAAAAAGTCACGCGCTCGGTGTCGAGGCCGGCGGCCAGCCAGCAGGCGGCGATCTCATGGCGAGAGCGCGCGATGCGGGCGGGGTCGTCGCACTTGATCAGCGCGTGGTAGTCGGCCAGGAAGAAGAAGCTTTCGACGCCGGGTTCACGGCTGGCGGCGATGGCGGGCCGGATGGCGCCGACATAGTTGC
>CAYPUS010000183.1:4604-6629 GCA_964413815.1 uncultured Aquabacterium sp.
TGCCGGTGAGGACTCGCTGAGGCGTGGAGACGGTCATGGCGCGCAGGGGACTTTCGGGAGTCGGTCATTGTAGGCGCTGCCCCCAGCGGCGGCGGCGTCAACCCCCTGCGGCAGCCGGCGCGGCGGCTACACTGGCGCCCGCATGAAAAACATCGTCATCCTGATCTCCGGCCGGGGCTCCAACATGGAGGCCATCGTCGACGCCTGCGCCCGCGAGCAGTGGCCCGCGCGCATCGCGGCGGTCGTCAGCAACAAAGCCACGGCGGCGGGGTTGCAGTTCGCCTCAGCGCGCGGGATCGCCACGGCGGTGGTGGACCACAAGCAGTTCGCCACGCGGGAGGACTTCGACGCAGCCCTGGCGCGGGAGATCGACGGCTTCGCGCCGGATCTTGTGGTGCTGGCCGGCTTCATGCGGATCCTGACCGAAGGCTTCGTGCGGCATTACGAGGGGCGGCTGTTGAACATCCATCCTTCGCTGCTACCGGCTTTTCCGGGCCTGGACACGCATCAGCGCGCGATCGATGCGGGCTGCCGCCTGGCGGGCGCGACGGTGCACTTCGTGACCCCGGCTTTGGACCACGGCCCGATCGTCGCGCAGGCGGCGGTGCCGGTGCGCGACGGGGACACGGCCGAGAGCCTGTCTGCACGCGTGCTGCGGCAAGAGCATGTGGTGTATCCGCGTGCCGTGCGCTGGTTCGTGGAAGGCCGGCTGCGGGTCGATGGGCACCGGGTGCTGCACGAGGGTGGCGAGAATCAGTGGGTCATCGGCGATTGAGCCGAACCGATAATCTTCCCTTCGCCAAAAAGGGAGATCACCACCATGCACATCGTGAAAGCAGCACTTCAACGCTTCCTGCGCATCCTCGTCGCAAGCGCCTTCATCGCCTCCGCCCAAGCCGCTGAGCCCGACCCCAGCGCCCAGGAGGCCGCCGTCGTCGCCGCCATCGAGGCCATGCAAGCCGCCCGCATCGACGGCCCCACCGACATCCCGCTGCGCGATCAAGCCACCTTGAAGCTGCCCGCCGGCTACGTCTGGGTGCCTGAGCCGGCCGCCAGCCAATACATGAAAGCCGTGGGCAACAGCCCCGACGAGCGCCAACTCGGCCTGATCTTTCCCCGCACCGACGAACAGAACTGGGTCATCGTCGCCAAGTACGAACCGGCCGGCTACATCAAGGACGACGACGCCAAGAACTGGGATGTCGAAGAGATGTTCAGCAGCCTGCAAGAAGGCACCGAGGCCGCCAACGAAACCCGCCGCAGCCAAGGCTTTCCCGAACTGGAAATCGTCGGCTGGGTCGAAAAACCCGACTACACCGCCGACACCCACCGCCTGATCTGGTCGATGTCCGCGCGCCACAAAGGTGACCCGGCCGATGCCCCCATGAGCATCAACTACAACACCTATGCGCTCGGCCGCGAAGGCTTCATCAGCCTCAACCTCATCACCAGCCTGCAAAGCGTCGAGCAGGACAAGGCCCATGCCCGCGCCATGCTGGACGCGCTGCAATACCAGGATGGCAAGCGCTACGCCGACTTCGACGCCTCCACCGACAAGGTGGCCGAATACGGCCTGGCGGCGCTTGTCGGCGGCTTCGCGGCCAAGAAGCTGGGCATGTTCGCCCTGCTCGCCGGCTTCCTGGCCAAGTTCGGCAAGGTGATCGTGCTGGGCGGCGCCGGTGCGGCAGCCGTCTTCGCCAAGTTCTTCAAGAAAAAGAACAAGGCTCAAGGCTGAGCGGCAAGAGGACATCGAACGTGATCAAGCTCCTGCTGATGGTGCTGGGCGGCCTCAAGCTCGGCAAGGTGCTCACCACGGGCGGCACCATGCTGATCTCGGTGGTCGTCTATGCCTTCATCTTCGGCTGGCGCTACGCGGTCGGCTTCGTGGCCCTGATGTTCGTGCACGAGATGGGCCACTTCATCGCGGCGCGCCAGCGTGGCCTGAATGTGGGGGCGCCCACCTTCATCCCCTTCGTCGGTGCCTGGATCCAGATGAAAGACCTGCCGCACGATGCCGAAACCGAA
>CAYPUS010000184.1:0-6617 GCA_964413815.1 uncultured Aquabacterium sp.
GGCAAGACGACCACGCTGTACTCGACGCTCAAGCGCGTGGCCACCGACGAGGTCAATGTCTGCACCATCGAGGACCCGATCGAAATGATCGAGCCCGCCTTCAACCAGACGCAGGTGCAGCAGGCGATCGACCTCGGTTTCGCGGAGGGCGTGCGCGCGCTGATGCGGCAGGACCCCGACATCATCATGGTCGGCGAAATCCGTGACCTGGAGACGGCCGACATGGCCATCCAGGCCTCGCTGACGGGCCACCTGGTGTTCTCGACCCTGCACACCAATGACGCGGCCTCGGCCATCACGCGCCTGACCGATCTGGGCGTGGCCAGTTACCTGATCAGCGCCACGGTGATCGGCGTGCTGGCCCAGCGCCTGGTGCGCACCCTGTGCCCGGCCTGCAAGCAGCCGGACGACCAGTTCGACATGGAGGCCATGAGCGAGGCCATCCGCCCCTGGCGCATGAACGGCAACGTCAACGCCTACAAGCCCGTGGGCTGCCTGGAGTGCCGCATGACCGGCTTCAAGGGCCGCGTGGGCCTGTACGAGCTGCTGCCCATCACCGATGCCTTGCGCTCGGCCATGCACCCCACGGTGGACATGCCGCGGCTGCGCAAGACGGCGGCCAAGGATGGCTTGCGGCCTCTGCGCCTGTCCGGCGTGATGAAGGTGGCCGAAGGTGTGACGACGCTCGATGAGGTCTTGCGCAACACGCCGCAGTGGGAGGCGTGAGAGCGCGGCCCAGCCGTCCGGCTTGGCGTGCGGCCCACGGTGCCGCGCAAGGCACGCGATTCAAGGCGCCGCGTCCACCCCGCCGGTTCCCGCAGGCCCTGTGCCACCGCCGGTCAGGTGCGAGCTGCTCGAAAAGCTGTCGATCACCACCTCGCAGCGGATGCCCTTGGGCTCGATCTCCAGCCAGCGCACGCTGCCACCCAACTGCTTGACGCGCTTGCGCACGCCGCCCAGGCCCAGGCCATGCGACCAGGTGGCCGGTGCGCGCCCCCGCCCGTTGTCCTCGACGGACAGGGTGAGCCGGTCGTTTTCCAGGCGCAGCCGCACCTGGACCTTGTTGCCCTTGGCATGGCTGATCGCATTGCTGACCAGCTCGCGCATGATGCGGGTCAGGGCCGACCACTGCATCATGGTCAGCGTCATGTCCGTGTCCTGGTACATGTGCCATTCCAGCTCGCAGCGCGCCGCGGCCAGGCGCTGACTCAGGTCGCGCTTCCATTCGCCGGCCGCCTCGCTGAGCGTGTGCGATTGCGCCGCCAGCCCGCGCGTGAGAGTCTTGAGGTCCTGGATGGTGTGCCGGATGTACTCCTCGATCTCGGCATTGGGGGCCTGGTACATCAGCGTCAGCAGGCGTGCGCCGATGTCGTCGTGCAGGTCCTGCGCGATGCGCAAGCGCTCTTCGCTGCGGCCTTGTTCAACGGCCTGGTCAAAGCGCAGCGCGCGGTGCAGCTGCTCCATGATGCGTTCGGCCAGCCGGGCATCTTCCAGGGTGAACAGGCGCTGGCCCTTGTGGGAGTGCTTGAGCACCAGCACCCGCCGCTCGGTGGCAGGCAGTTGCGCCCAGGTGGCGATCGGCACCAGCAGCACCGAGCCATTGCCGCGCAGCGCGGTGGTGGCGAGCTCGCCGGCCACCAGCGAGACCTCCAGCGGATCGAAGAGCTCGCGCATCAGCCGCATCAGCGAGGCGTCCAGCGTGTCGGGCCGGCGCTCGACCTCGCGCGCGATGCGGTACAGGCGCTGGAACAGGCGCTCCATGGTCAAGGGGTCACGCCCCGGCAACTGCGTCATCACCCAGCGCCGGATGATCAGGTACAGGCCGAAGGAGAAGAACAGGGACAGCGTCATCGACGTGAACTGCCCCAGCGAGAACACGGCCACGAAGATCAGATCCAGCGACGCGGCGATCGTGCTGGAGGCGGCCAGCAGCGAGAACTCCTGCAGCAGCGGCCGCGAGCGCGACAGATAGGGCGACAGCGCCACGGCCATCGCCGCGAACACATGCCAGGTCATGACCCCGTAGGTGGTGATGCCCAGCTGCATGTCCTGCCGTGCCACGCCATGCCAGATCGCCAGGCTCATCAAGCCCCAGGTCAGCACCGCGATGATCATGAAGCGGCGCATGACCAGCGTGAAGGGATGCGGCTGGGCATGGAAAGCGGCCGTCATCAGGCTCACGGCGGCGACGGCCAGGCCCATGCAACCCAGCTGCACGCCCCACCAGCTCATGGTGGAGTCCAGCTCCCTCATGCCCAGCCACAGGCCGATGGCCGACAGCCAGGCCAGGACGGAGTACCAGTGCGCGCCCCGCATCGGGGCCGGGTGGAGCACGGCGATCTGCACCAGGGCGGCGGCGCTGACCAGGTCGAAGACCAGGCGCACCTGCGTATCGAGCTCGACGAACCAGGCGGGCGTGAACAGGTCGAAGTTGAACTCGATGCCCATGAACATCAACTGTCCGGCCTGGCAGATCGCCAGCAAGGCAAAGGCGGCATTGCGCCATTGCGGGCTGGCCAGCAGCACAACCACCCCCACCCCGAAGACGATCACCGCCAGGGCCGCCAGCAGCCAGAACATGGGGCTGAGCCCCGTCCAGCCCAACGGCGCGATCAGCACGGGTTCGTCCGGGCCGCTCATCAACTCCAGCTGCACGATGACGTTCTTGCCGCTCCAGCCCTCCAGCGCCGCGTTCATGGCGCGGTGCAGTTCAAGGTGCCGGTGGCGCTGTTCGGGTGAACTCAGCCAGCGGCCAGAAGGCTGGAGCATCAGCAATTCGACGGCGGCCCGGGGGGCGTCGACCTCGATCCCGCGCAGGGGGCGCTCGATCCGCAGGCCTTCCAGAACATGGCCTTGCAGCCGGTGCAGCGTCGGATAGTCGACCGTCAGGATCTTGACCTGGCCTTCGCTGGTGGCCTTCAGGGTGATGGGCAGCTTGGGCTGCAGGCTCTGCCAGTGCGCCAGGAAGAACACCAGCACGCAACTGGCCAGCACCAGGGCGACCAGGGTGCGCAGCCGCCAGCCGATCCAGCGGGGCAGCTCGTGCGAGCCTTGCAAGATCGCATCGAGGCCAGGCCAGCCGGTGCGGTGTTCGGAGAGGTGGGAGTCAGGGCTGGAGGCTGGATTGGCCACGGGCCACCCTCAATGGCGTCAGACGAGGCCTTGCTTGCTGGCCAGGACGGCGGCTTCGGCCCGGCTGGAGACGTTGAGCTTCTTGTAGATGGATTTGATGTGGTCGTTGACGGTGAACCACTTGATGCCCATCAGCGAGGCGATCTCCTTGATCGTGAAGCCCTTGCTGAGGTAGGTCAGCACCTCGCTTTCGCGCGGGGTCAGGCGTTCGTGATCGGGCGGGGCGATGGGCGCGCTGGGTGCCTGCGGGGCGGCCTGAGAGGGGCCGCCGGCAGCGCCCGCGGGGCCGCCGTTGTCGCCTGTGCGGAAATGCGTCAGCAGGCGCCGCGCGATGGCTGGCGACAGCGGCGGCTGGCCGCGCACGATCTTTTGCAGCTCTTCGACCAGCACCTCGAAGCGGTCTTCCTTGAGCAGGTAACCGTCCGCGCCGCATTGCAGGGCGGGAAAGAGGTGATCGTCGTCGGAATAGAGCGTGGTGACGATGCGCGTGGCCGGGTAGGCGGTGAGTTCGGCCAGCAACTCCAGCCCGCTGCCATCGGGCAACTCGAGATCGACCAGAATCAGTTGGAAGGGATCGTCGCCCGGGGCAGGGCGGCCGCCAGCGGCATGGCCCAGCAGGCGGCGCGCAGCGTCCAGATCACCGGCTTCGGTGATGCTGCTGACGTCGCTGAAGCTTTCGCGCACGACACGGCACAGAAAGCCCCGAGCGACGGGGTTGTCTTCCAGAATCAGAACCTTGACTGCCATGGGACTCCTCCCGAAGCTGCCTCGATGGCGCCGGGTTTGGTTGGCACCCTGGGCCGGTGGCGCCAGCCTGGGTTTGTCCTTTCGGACACGAACAAGCACTAGATTATCAGCTTGCGGGAGGCTCGGATGCGTGCGAGGCCCCCCGCTTAAACGGTTTGTCACCGGTTTGCCCCAAGGCAGCGTTGCGCTTCTACAATTCCCCCCATGCGTATTCTCATTGCGAACGACGACGGCTATCTCGCGCCCGGCCTGGCGGCCCTGGTTCAAGCCTGCGAGGGCCTGGGTGACATCGATGTCTTCGCGCCCGAACGCAATGCCAGCGGCACGTCCAACTCCCTGAGCCTGCACCAGCCCTTGAGCTTGCACACGGCGGCCAACGGCTTTCGCTATGTCAGCGGCACCCCTTCGGATTGCGTGCACCTGGCCCTGACCTCCGGCCTCATTCCCATGCCGGACCTGGTTCTGTCGGGGATCAACAACGGTGCCAACATGGGCGACGACACCTTGTACTCCGGGACGGTGGCTGCCGCAACCGAAGGCTATTTGTTCGGAGTGCCTTCCATCGCCTTCTCCCTGACCGACCGGGGCTGGACGAACCTGGATGCCGCCGCCCGCGTGGCGCGCCGCGTGGTCGAGCAGGTGCTGGCGCGGCCCCCGGCCGCCGGCAACTGGCTGCTCAATGTGAACATGCCCGCCATTGCCACCCTGGACGACGCGCCCTGGGAGATCACCCGCCTGGGGCGCCGGCATGCCAGCTTCCCGGCCGTGGCCCAGACCAATCCCCGCGGCGACCTTTTCTACTGGATCGGCTCGGCCGGCGAGGCGCGTGAGGATGGCGAGGGCACCGATTTCCACGCCACCCGCAACGGGCGGGTCTCCATCACGCCCCTGCAGGTCGACATGACCGATCACCAGCGCCTGCCCGCATGGCAAGGGTGGGTGGCGCAGCGATGAGCCAAGGCCAGCAGGACCCCAAGCCGCGGCGTTTCCCTCTGCAACTCGACCAGGTGGCGACGGTCAAGTCGGCCGGGCCGCAGCCAGCCGCCGCCTCGGCGCGCCCCCGCGAACTGCTGCGGCCGCAGGCGCCCTTGCATCAGGCCGAACGCGACCGCCGCAAGCAGACCACGCCGCACGGGGTGGGGCTCGATTCGGTGCACGTGCGCCGGCGAATGGTCGAGCGCCTGATGAAGGACGGCATCGGCCACCCGGGTGTGCTGGACGCCTTTTCCCAGGTGCCGCGCCACCTTTTCGTGGACACCGCCCTGGTCAACCAGGCCTATGAGGACACCAGCCTGCCGATCGGCCTGGGGCAGACCATCTCCAAGCCCTCGGTGGTGGCGGCGATGATCCAGCTGCTGTGCCAACGCCCCGGGCTGCCGCAGGGCGGGGCACCTCAGGGTCCACAGGCGGCCAAGCCCCTGGGCGCCTGCCTGGAGATCGGCACGGGGTGCGGCTACCAGGCCGCCCTGCTGGGCCACCTGGCCCGACGGGTGGTCTCGATCGAGCGACTCAAGGACCTGCACGTCAAGGCGCGCGCCAACCTCGATGGCATGCGGCAGCTCATGCCGGGCTGGCCCGACATCCGGCTCGTCTATGGCGACGGCATGATCGGCCACGCGCCCTCGGCGCCCTATGACACCATCATCGCCGCGGCGGGCGGCTCGGCCGTGCCCCAGCCCTGGCTGGACCAGCTCGCCCCGGGTGGCCGCCTGGTCGCCCCCACTCAGGACGGCCGCGCCGGGCAGCAGGTTCTGACCATCGTCGACCGCCTGGCGGACGGCAGCCTGCGCCACAGCCGTGCCGGTGCGGTGCTGTTCGTGCCACTAAAATCCGGTACCACGTGATGTGTGGCTGGCCTGGCGCCTGCTTTCGCCAGCTTCAACGATTGACTTCATGCCCATGACATCTTCTTCCAAGCTGGCTGCCTCGGCGGCATTGGTGCTCTTCCTGGCCGGTTGCGCGTCGACCCACCACCAGGCACCGGTCGAGGATCGCAGCCGCCACGGCGGCGCCAACGGTGCGGCCGTTTCCACCCAGCCGCCCAAGGTGCTGCCCGGTGCAGAAAACGCCGGCAAGCCGGGCTACTACACCGTCAAGCCAGGCGACACGCTCATCCGCGTCAGCCTGGATGCCGGCCAGAACTGGCGCGATGTGGCCGCCTGGAACAACCTGGACAACGCCAACGTGATCGAAGTAGGCCAGGTGCTGCGCGTCGTGCCGCCCGGGCTGGATGCCACGGTGGCCACGGGCGTGGCCTCGGCCAAGCCGATCGGTGCCCCCCGCATTGAAAGCCGTCCGCTGGACGTCAAGCCCGGCACGGCCAAGCCGCCGGCCACGGGTGCCTCGGGTGCCAGCGGCGTCGCTGGCGGCAGTGCCTCATCGGCATCGGCCGCGTCGGGCGCCTCTTCGTCGGCCAGCGCCGTCGATGCGAAGGAAGGCGAGGAGCCCGTCTGGGCGTGGCCGGCCAACGGCCCGACCATTGGCAACTTCGAGGAAGGGCGCCGCAAGGGCCTGGCCATCGGCGGCAAGGCGGGCGACCCCATCTTCGCAGCGGGCGACGGCCGCGTGGTGTACGCGGGCTCGGGCCTGCGCGGCTATGGCAACTTGGTCATCATCAAGCACAACGGCGATTTCCTGACCGCCTATGCCCACAACCAGACGCTGCTGGTGAAAGAAGACCAGCTCGTGCGCAAGGGCCAGAAGATCGCCGAGATGGGCGCCACCGATGCCGACCGGGT
>CAYPUS010000185.1:0-4150 GCA_964413815.1 uncultured Aquabacterium sp.
CGCGTGACGACTGGGACTGGGAGATCGCCGCCAGCCAGTACGCCTACCGCCGCGATGACAAACGGCAAAGCGGCCCTGGCAATGCCTTGCCAGCCGCCAGCACCGGCGGCCCGGGCACCCTCGCCCAGGGCGACGGCACGGGCTGGACCAGCCTGGCGCTCAAGGCCACGTGGCGCCCTGCCCAGGCGCCGGGCGCGTCTGGCTCGACGCACGTGGTGGACATGGGCTACCAGCGCGATGCCTACCGGCTGCGCTACAGCGTGCACGAGCTGCCCGGCAACTACCGGGCCGATGCGGCATCGGCCGGCAACCTGGCCAGCGCCGTGGGCGGCAACACCTTGCTGCAAGGCCTGTATGCCCAGGACACCTGGCGGATGGCCCCTGACTGGAAAGCTGTGCTGGGTCTGCGCGCCGAACGCTGGGAGGCGTCGAACGGCATGACCGACATGAGCGCCGCGGCGCCCCAGCACCATGCGGCACGCCATGTCACCGCCTGGTCGCCCAAGGCGGCCCTGTCATGGCAATGGCGGCCGGCCACGGTGCTCAAGGCCGCGCTGGGCCGTGCGGTGCGCATGCCGACGGTGCACGAACTGTATGGGGCCACCAGCGGCAGCAATGTCCACGTCAACGATCCCGGCCTGCGGCCCGAACGCTCGTGGAGCACCGAAGTGGGGGCCGAGCAGGACTTCGGCGCGGGACTGGCAAGGCTGACCTTCTTTGCCGAAGACACACGCGATGCGCTCTACACGCAGACCACCGCCGTCGGCGCCAGCACGGTCTCACGGGTTCAGAATATCGGCCGCATCGCCACCTATGGCCTGGAAGCGGCGCTCAATGCCGAGAACTGGCTGATCGACGGGCTGGACCTGTGGGCCAGCCTGAGTTTCACCGACTCCCGCATCAAGGCCAACGACGGCTATGTGAGCACGCCCGGCGACACGCTGGACAAGTGGCAGCCCAACATCCCGCGCTGGCGCGCCACGGCGCTGGCCAGCTACCGCATCGCCCCCCGCCTGAACGCCAGCATCGGTGCGCGCCACAGCGGACGCCAGTACCGCACGCTCAACAACGCCGATGTGCATGGCGCCACCTACATGGGCGTCAGCCGCTTCTTCACGGTCGATGTGCGCCTGCAATGGCAGCTGACGCCGCAGTGGCGCGCGGCCTTCGGCATCGACAACCTGAACAACGCCAAGTACTGGAACTTCCATCCGTATCCGCAGCGCAGCTACACGGCGGAGCTGTCCTTCGACCTCTGAGCGGCCGCCCTCAGGACATCAGCGTCGAGCCCAGCCGCTCGTGCAGCAGGATGTCCATCGGCGTGACCTGGATGGGCTTGGCGACGTGGTCGTCGAAGCCGGCCTCGCGGATGCGTTGCACGTCCATGGGCATCGCATTGGCGGTGACGGCGATCACCGGCGTGCCGCGCGTGGCCGGGTCTTCGCGCAGTTGGCCCAGCAGCGTGTAGCCGTCGATGTCGGGCAGCTGGATGTCGAGCAGGATCAGGTCCGGGCGGTGGGCGCGCGCCAGCTCCAGCCCCAGCCTGCCACCCGGCGAGGAGATCAAGGTGACGCCCTTGTGGCGGGCCACGATCTGCGTCACCAGCTCCAGGTTGGCGGGGTTGTCTTCCACGTAGAGCACGATGGCATGCGGGCGGGGACCCGCCTCGGCGGGCATGGGCACCACCGCCCCGTCCCCCACCGCCGAAGCCTGCCCGGCAGCCACCAGTTCATGGGCCTGCGCACGCGGCAGCTCCACCCAGAAGGTGCTGCCCTGCCCCTCGCGGCTTTCCACGCCGATGCGGCCTTGCATCAGCTCGCACAACCGGCGGCACAGGCTCAGCCCGATGCCGGTGCCCTCCACAGGCCCTGCTTCGGCACCCAGACGATTGAAGGGTTCGAACAGCTTGGGCAGATGGCGCTCGGCGATGCCGATGCCGGTGTCCCGCACGGACAGGTGCACCGTGCGCTCGCTGGTGGGCACGGCATCGAGCCAGACTTCGCCGCCGGGCCGGTTGTACTTGATGGCGTTGGACAGCAGATTGAGCACGACCTGACGGACCCGGCCAGGATCGGCCTTGACCGCCACCGCCCCCACCTGCTCGGCAGGACTCACATACACCTTGACCTGCTGACGCTCGGCCAAAGGCCGCATCAGCTCGGCGGTCTCGCTCAGCAAGGCATGCACGTCGATCAGTTCGGGCAGCAGCACCAGCCGGCCGGATTCGACCTGCTCGAGGTCCAGCACATCGTTGATCAGGTGCAGCAGGTGCCGGCCCGCCTGAAGGATCTCTTCGACAAACTGGCGCCCTTTCTGCGTGGTCCCGGTGTCCATCTCCAGCAACTGCGAGAAGCCCAGGATGGCATTGAGCGGCGTGCGCAGCTCATGGCTCATGCGCGAGAGAAACTCGCTCTTGGCGCGGGTCGCCCGGTCCGTGGTCTCACGCGCTTCGAGCAACTGGCGGGAGCGCTCCTGAACGATCTGCTCCATCTCCTTGCCATGGCGGGCCAGGGCCTCTTCGGCGCGCTTGCGATCGGTGATGTCGCGCGAGAGCACGATGAAGTGGTCCTTCGCGCCTCGCGCTTCGTGCTTGCGCGCCACCGACAGCTCGAACCAGCGCTCGCCCTGCAGCAGGGCAAGCCGGATCTGCGTGCCATTGCTCAAGCCGTGGTGGGCGGCCTCGTGCAAGGCCTGCAGTGTCTGCTCGGTCGCATCCGGGGGCATCACATCGGCAAGCTGGCGGCCGATCAGTTCGCCCGGCGGCCTGAACAGCAGTTCGGGCGCGCTGGCACGGCAATCGACGAAGCGGCCCTCGATGTCCAGCTCGAACAGCAGATCGGGAATGGCCGCCAGCATGGCATCCAGGTGGGCGGCGCTGGCTTCGGCCTTCTGCTTGGCTTCGTTGCACTGCTGCACGGTGGCGCTCAGCTCGTGGGTGCGCTGATGGACGCGGCGCCGCAGGGCAATGTTCCATGCCACCAGCAAGACGGCCAGGCCTGCGATGGCCACCAGGGCGTAGACCGCATGGTGCCAGTAGCCGTCACTCCAGACGTTGCCCGAGACGGGTGAACCCAGCCAGCGCTCCTCGATGGCGCGGCGCTCGACCTTGGGGATGCGGGCGAAGCCATCCTCCACCAGGCGCAGCGTGGCGTGATCGCCCTTGCGCACGGCCCGGTGGAACTGACCTGTGTAGAGCGCCGGAGAGCGGCGGAAGAAGCGCTCCAGCTGCTTGCGCTGCAGCAGGTAGGTGGCCGGGGGCTGGTCCACGCAGAACACCCGCACCTCGCCCACGGCGGCGGCATCGATCACCGCCTCGTAGTTGGGATACCGGCGAAAGGACTCCAGGCCCTCGCGCAGCAGGTAATCCAGGCAGCTGTCACCCTCCTTGACGCCCACGGTGAAGCCCTTGAGCGAAGCCACGCCGTTGATGCCGTTGACGCTTTCGTGAAAATAGATGGGCACCGCGATGTCGGTGTGCGATGCCCCGAAATCGTAGACGTCGGCCCGCGCGGGCGTCTTGAACATCGTGTCGATGACGTCGGCACGGCCCATCTGGATCTCGACCTGGGCGCGTGCCCAGTCCATGGCGCGCAGTTGCACATGCACGCCGGTATAGCGCTCCCACAGAGCCCAGCCGTCGACCAGGATGCCCTGCAGCCGGCCGGCATGGTCTCGAAAAACGTAGGGAGGGTAGTTGTCGTCGAGGACAACCGTCAGGGTCTGGGGCGCGCCAGGCTCCTGGGCCATCGCCAGGCCGGCCGCGGGCGGGACGCCCCGGGACCCCGGCAGCATGGCCAGTGCGGCCAGCAGCAAGGGCGCAAGCACCACCAGCCGGAACAGAAGCCAGGCGCCGCCGCGCACGGTGGCGGCTTTTCGGCTTCGGCTCCTGGAACTGACGGACATGGCGAAGTTTTTCCCGGCTTTACTTTCCGGACATTATCGCCAGTTCCGTGAGGCGCCCGGCACGCCGTGTGGCGCTTGATACGCCGTCAGCACTTCGAGAAGTCGGGGCGACGCTTTTCCATCACCGCCGAAATCGCCTCCTTGGCGGCCGGCCCGCGCAGCAGGGCGCCGAACTGCTTGAGCTCTTCCTGCATCACGGCGGGCAGCTGCGTCTGAGGCATCTTCATCAGGGCCTTGGTGGCCTTGA
>CAYPUS010000185.1:4160-4440 GCA_964413815.1 uncultured Aquabacterium sp.
GCGGCGGCAGGATGCGGTTGACCAGGCCCATCTCCAGCGCCTCTTCGGCGTAGAAGGCCTCGCCCAGCAGCAGCTTCTCGGCCGCGCGGGTGTAGCCGACCAGTTGGGGCAGCAGCAAGCTGGAGCCGGCCTCGGGACACAGGCCCAGGTTCACGAAAGGCAGGCTGAAGGCGGCGTTGTCGCCGGCATAGACCAGGTCGCAATGCAGCAGCAGCGTGGTGCCGATGCCCACGGCCGGGCCGCACACTGCCGCGACCACCGGCTTCGGGAAACCACGTCG
>CAYPUS010000185.1:4450-6613 GCA_964413815.1 uncultured Aquabacterium sp.
AGCGCACCACCGGCGTGGGCGGCGCGTCCGGGCGGGTGTCGGGGGGGTTGTCGCGGAAATCGGCCAGGTCGTTGCCGGCCGTGAAGATCGCCTCGGCACCCTGGAACACCGCCGCGCGCACGCCGTCGTCTTCGGCCGCGGCCTGCAGCGCGTCGGCCAGCTCGGCGTACATCGCCGCCGTGATCGCGTTCTTCTTGTCCAGGCGGTTGAAAGTCAGGGTCAGGACACCGCCTTCGCGGTGCTGCAGGATGTCGCTCATGGGCTGTCTCTTCAAATTCGGAAAACCTGAATTAGACGCCATAAACACCCTGCGCGCACCGCGCGGGCTTCACAGGCCGAGCAGGGCGCTCAGCGAGGTCGTGAATCCCGAGAAGAAGCCGTCCTTCTGGATGGTGCCGTTCTTTTCCATCGCCCGGATCAGCGGCTTGGAGGGATCCAACAGGTTGTCCACGAACACGCCCACATTGGCCAGGCCCGCTTCCTTGATGGCGGTGTTGGCAAAGGACGCCGTGGTCATCGTGTGGGCCTTGAGGAACTCGCGGCCATAGGGCACGTAGTAGCCGATGTTGGGCAGGGGCTCCATCGCGGCCACCCAGTTTTTGACCTCCAGCGACCACTTGGCGTTGAGCAGGGCATCGCGCTTGGCACCGGCGGGTGTGGCGGCGATCTCCGGGTAGAACGACACGTACGAGAACGCCGAATAGATCATGTCGTGCTGGAAGGTCGCATAACCCAGGCGGTCCTGCGGGAAGACCTTGGCCAGGCCCGTGCTCAGGCTGCCCAGGTTGTCGGACGTGCCCGCATTCGGGTAGGTGGCCAGCAGCTTGGAGACGATGCCATCGTCGCCATCCAGACCCCAGGCCACGCGGATGCGGTTATGCAGGTGCACCGAAGGCGCTTCGGCCGGCGAGGCGTTGCGGTTGACCTGGAACAGCGGACCGGAATCGGCCAGCATGGCCGACAGCTTGGGGTCCATGGCCAGGCGGATCATGCCGTAGGCGGCGGTGGCACCCGCGCCACCGGCGGAGAAACCGGTCACCAGCAGGTGGTCCTGCTTGGGCAGGTAACGGCCCAGCCAGTTGGCCACGGCCTCACCGTTCTTGAAGCCCTTGTGGTGGTAGGTCATGGGCTTGGCGGGGTCGGCGTCGTCATAGACCACCACCTTGTTGCCCGTGTGCACGTCACCCGTGCAGTAAGGCACGTAGACGATGTTCCAGTTCTGGGTCTGGACCTTCTGCAGCGGATGCAGGCGGCTGGTGAAGGGGGTGACCAGGCCACCCAAGGCCAGGCCCGAGGCGCTGCTCATGTAGTTGGTGCCCACGCCGTTGTAGTTCGTCGCGCCGAGTTGGCCATCCTTGAGGATGTGCTGGCATTGCGTCTGCCCCCAGCAGGCGCCGCCGCCCTCGAACATCACCACCGTCTTGTTCTTGTTGGTGGCATAGGTCGAGCGGTTGACGAAGAAACGGAAAGGGGTGCCATTGCCGCAGCTCGCACCGGTTTCGGGCGGCACCGTGACGGCCTCCCACTTGTTGAAGCCGGTCGGCGCGTTGCCGTAGTTGCCGGTGAGATCGGGCGTCCAGGGCGTGGCGGCGGCAAAGGCGCCGGGCACGGTGGCGGCGATCAAGGCCAGGGCGGCGCCCAGGCGCAAAGCGGGAAGGTGTCGTGACATGTCCAGGTCTCCTGACGAAGGAGGGACGCATGAGCGACACCCGCAACGTCACATGGTTTGTATTGAATGAACTGGATTCTTCAACATGGCGGACAGACCCGTCAGTGGTGCAAACGTCACCACGCAATCAGGTGGTGGCGGACGCAAAAAAAAACCGCCAGGGCCGAAGCGCTGGCGGGTTCTGTTGCTTGCGCAAGGCCCCAGACATCAGGGGCTCGGGATCACAGACGTTCGATGATGCCGGCTGCGCCTTGGCCGGTGCCGATGCACATCGTCACCATGCCGTACTTGCCGCCGGTGCGCTGCAGACCGTGCACCACGGTGGCGGCACGGATGGCGCCCGTGGCACCCAGGGGGTGACCCAGGGCGATGGCGCCGCCCATCGGGTTGACCTTGCTCGCATCCAGCCCCAGCGTGTTGATGACGGCCAGCGACTGCGCGGCGAAGGCTTCGTTGAGCTCGATCAGGTCGATGTCGTTGGCTTTGAGGCCTGC
>CAYPUS010000186.1:0-5979 GCA_964413815.1 uncultured Aquabacterium sp.
TGGGCCAGGTCGATGTAGGGGGCACGCAACTGACGGGCCACCGCCTTGGCGATCTGGGCCTCGGTGATCCACTCGTGGTCGATCAGCACCTCACCGAGCTTGCGCCCGCTGCTGCGCTGCTCACCCAGGGCCTGGTTCAGCTGTTCTTCGGTGATCAGCTTGTCCTGCACCAGCAGGTCGCCGAGCCGGAATCGTTGCGGACGTGACATCGTGCGCTCCTGGGATCAGTCTTCTTTGCCGGTGTCCAGCATCGAGGTGCGCGGCAACGTCACATCGGCGCCGGAACCATCGCTGTTGAGCACGGTCGGCTTGATGAGGATGACCAGTTCACGCTTGTAGCTGGACGTGTTCTTGTACTTGAAGAGGTTGCCAATCAGGGGCGCGCGGCTCAGGCCGGGCACGCCGGTGTGTCCGGCACCGGCCTCCATCTCCATCAGGCCGCCCAGGGCCACGACCTGGCCGTCGCTGACGCGCACGACACTGTCGGTTTCGTTGATCGAGACGGCCACACCGGGGAAGTTCGACTCCTTGCCCTCGATGGTGACCGACAGGTCCTTCTGGGTGGCCGAGCTGATGGCCGGATGCACGTGCAGCATGACGCTGCCGCGCTCGTCGATCTGCGGCGTCACGTCCAGCGAGATGCCGCTGAAGAAGTTGCTCGTGCGCACGGTCGGCGAGCTGGTGGTGGACGTCGTGCTGCTGGTGGTGTTGCTGGAGACCTCCGTCACGAAGGTCTCATCGCGGCCCACCTTCAGCACCGCCTTCTGGTTGTTCAGGGCGGCCACGCGGGGGCTGGACAGCACCTGTACATCGCCTTGCGTTTCCAGGAAGGACAGCAGGGCCGTGAAGTTGGGCGCATTGATGGCCAGGCCATAGAAGCCCTTGCCGGTGCCCGAGGTGACCAGGCCGGTGCCCGGGGTGACCGTGACGCTGCCGTTGCTCGACGAGCCCGCAAGGGTCACGCCGGGCATCATGCCGATCAGGCCACTTTGACCGCCGTTGGAGCCGGTGCGGAACAGGCCCCAGTTGATGCCGGTTTCCGACTGCTTGTTCAGGCGCACCTCGACGATCTTGGCCTCCAGCATCACCTGGCGCTCGATGGTGACCTGCACCGCGCGCAGGTAGTCGGCGACCTGGCGCAGCTCCGAAGGCGTGGCACGCACGACGATGACGCCGGCAGCCGGGTTCAAGGTGACGTTGCGTCCGTCGGCATTGCCGACCAGCGTGGTCAGCGAGACGCGGACATCGCGCCAGAAGTCCGTGTCGGTGGACGTGTGCACCGAAGACGTCGGGTTGCCGGTGCCGGCGCGCATGCCGTTCTGGTTGCCGCTGTTGTTGTTCGACCCACCCGACGCGCCGCTGTCCGAACCATTGGCCTGGCCACCCACCGATGAGCCATTGCTCGACGATGCAGAGGTGGACGAGATGCTGAGCTCCGAGCTGCCCTGGCGGCGGCCCGGCAGGTAGTTGATGCGGAACAGGCGGGTCTGCACCGCGTTCGAAGAAATGAAGATGCGGTTGCCGGCGATGCGGAACTCATAGCCGAAGAGTTCGCGGATCACCTCCAGCGTCTCGTGCACCGTGGTGTTCTTGAGGTTCAGGCTGATGCGGCCATCGAGTTCTGGCGGCACGAGCATGTTGAACTTCGTGCCCGAAGCCAACTGCAGGAAGACCTGCGAGGCCGGGGCGTTGTTGACGACGAAGTCGAAACGCGGGTCGGCCTCGCTGACGGGCGCAAAGGCCGAGCGCACGGGCGCGGTCGGCGTGTTGCGGGCAGCAAGCGGCGACAGCGCGCTCAGCGAGATGCTCATGCGGCTGGCGGGCGCCGGCAAGGTGGGCGTTCCGTCATCCGGAGACAAAGAGGCCTGCGCGCTGGCGCCAGCGGCCAGGGCGGCACCGGCCACGATGGCTCTCTGGATGGCATGCACAAACATCATTTGCTTTCCTTTCGACCGCGCTTGGCGGTTCTTGCCGTATCAGTCTTCGGCTTGTCGTCGTTCACGTCTTCGGCTTCCGGCAGCAGGGTCAGACGCCGCACGCCGGTAGGTCCCTTGAGCACCGCCACATTGCGCGACAGGGAGACCAGGCGCATCGCTTCCACCGTGTCGCCCACCCGCACCAGCTGGTCGTTGATGAGCGCCACGGCGCGGCCCTCACCCGTATCGACACGGATGGCCTGCAAGCTCAAGTCGAGCTGCCTGGACTTGGCCGCTTCTTGCTCACCCTCTGCGTCCGATGCGGCCGACTCCGGGCTGCTGGCCGCGCTGGCCGCTCCGTCCACGGCGGAGATCACCGCGCCAGGAGGCGGTCGCGTGGGGTCGCCGATGCCCTTGAGGTCCTGTGCCTGCACCACCATGCCAACCAGGCACAGCAGCGCCAGGCACACAGCCGCGGCACGAGGCCATGTGTTGGTCATGCTCATGGCACGATCTCCAATGCTTCGCGATCGGGGCTGAAGGTGTGCACCCGCAGCGACAAGGTGACGCGGCCGTCCTTGGCCCGCATGGTCAGGCTGTCCCACAGCAGCTTGCGGGGCAAGGCCTCGACGCTGCGCAGCCAGGTCAGGGCTTCGATGAAGCTGCCCTCGACCGTGACCTCCATGCTCTGCTTGTAAAGCAGCGCCTGGCTGATCGCGACACCCGAAACCGCCTTGAACTTGACCTCCTCAGGCAGCATGGTGCGCATGCTGCGCAGCTTGAGCTTGCCGTTCTGGGCGAGCAGGCCCTCCATCAGCGTGCGCATTTCGCGGGCAGGCGCGAGCATGCTCTGGTGCTCGGCCAGGGCCTTCTTGCTGCGCTCGATGTTTTCCTGGATACGCTGGATCTCTCGGGCCGCCTCGATCTCTTTCAAGGCCATGTCCTGCTGGCGCTGCTGCAGCGCGCTTTGCAAGGCGTCTCGCGAATAAAGGGCCGTCTTGTTCCGGGCGTTGGCTGCGGAGAACTGCTTGAGGGAGGGCGTCAGCACCGTGGCGTCGATCACAAAGGCCAGGAAGGCCACGGCAGCGCAGATCAGCAGGCGCCGCTCATTGGGCAGGCGCGAATCGAACTTGCGCCGCGCCTGCCGCCAGCGCGTCATGATGAGCGGCACCCATGCTTTGAAGGCGGTCGTCACTTCGCGGCCTCCTTGGACTTGTTGGCGATCTCGCGTGCCGCGTCTTCCACCGTGCGCGCCTTCGTTTCGGCGGAGACCGGCTGGGTCCGCAAGGTGAACTGCACGGCCCCATCGACCACATGCTCGTCGGGGGGCACGACGCCGATGTCCACCTGAGCGAAGCGGCGGCCCTTGTAGCGCTCTTCCTGAGCCAGGCTCTGCAGATACTGCGGCAGGATCTGCGGCTGCACCGACCGGCCAACGATGGTGATCTCGGTGCCGTCGCCGACCACCGTCAGGCCGGTGATCCACACCGCCGGATGCAGCTGGCGGCCCAAGGCCATCAGGTATTCGGAATAGCCTTGAGAGGACCAGGCCATGCTGCCCATCAGCGTTTCCTGCATCTGGCGCTGCTGCGCATCTTTCTCACGCAGCCCCTCCAGTTGCAGCACAAGGCTGGACGGCGGGTTGCTGGCTTCGGCCACGCGCAGGCCATTGAGTTCGGCCTCCAGGGCCTCGGCCTTGTGCGTGAGGGCGCTGGTGACCACCGACAGGCCCACGCCGCTCACCGCGCCAACCACCCCGATACCGGCGAGCAGACGCACGCCCAGCACAGCGCCCCAGGTGGGCGATTGGCCCAGGACGCTCTCCGCATCGATCAGCTTGATCTGCGGCAACTCGCCCAGTTCGGCATGGCCACGCAGGGCCCCGCCGATGGCGCACAGCTCGACGAAGGTCGGGTTTTGGCTGATGCGCGCCGCCGCCTCGCCCAGCGGCGAAAGATCGAACCATGAAGAGATGTTCAAGGTCGTCAGCGGCACGTAGATCAGCTCCGCCAGCAGCTCCAGCACTTCGGCGCCGCAACCGGGCGGCAGCGCGATGCACATGCTGGCCAGTTGCACCTGGCTGTGCATGCGCTCGAAGGTGTCGACGGTGCGCAGGATCTCCAGCGCGGAGCGGCTCAGCGCCGCGCCCCGCACTTCTTCCTCGCCGGTCACGGCCGCCATCGTCACCTCGATGTAGCGGGCCATCAACAACTGGCCCTTGTAGGTGATGACGAGCATGCCGTGCGATTCGCCGAAGGCCACCAAGGCCTGCGCCTTATCGGCTTCCTTGTCCTCGGTCAGGGCGCAGATGTTGCGCAAGGCGATCTCGGGCACGTCCAGCGCGGCCCAACCCAGGCCCAGGTCATCGGCCGCCAGCTCGATGCCGGTGTAATCGGTGCGCGGCACCATGAAGGCCATGACCGCGTTGTTCTGACGCAGCTGGGTGCTGTGGGGCACTTCCAGCACGTCGAGCACCGCGTCCTCGACGGGGAAGTCGACCTGCTCCCTGAGCTGCCAGCGGATCGCATCGGCCCAGCTGTCCCGGGGCAGATCGGCGGGCGCATCGGACGCCTGCATGCGGTATTGCGCACGGTCAAGCACGCCCACGAGCTTTTCAGCCTTGAGCTTGTGCACGTTCTTGAGCTCGCTCAAGCCCGCTTGGATTTGCGTTGAATCGAACTGCCAAAGCCAATCGACGCGCGGCCGGGCAGGGTCGAGGTACGACACCTGCGCGGCGTGCGTAACCGACCCTTCCTGAACCACGCTGACCCAGCGCGATCCGTCATGCGACTTGTGACGTCGAAACAGCATTCAACACTCCAGACTCTTACGGTGGAATGCTGACAGATGCCTTTTTGCGAAGTGGAAGGAATAAGCGCGGGTTCGTGTCGTATTTCTCGGCCCTCGTCATCCAGGTGACGTGGACGTGGCAAGCATGCGACCCGGACTGGGCTATCCGGTCAGGACGGGGTGGCCAAAGCACCGCTCATCCCTGGGGGCGAACCGCTCGCCCCGGCCCTCAGCTCAACAGCCGGGCGGGATCGGCGTCCAGCTTGGCCAGCGCCTGGCGCGTGGCCCGCGTGGTGAGCGATTCGTCTTCCACGGGCACCAGCAGACCGGCCTGCAGGAAGGCCGCCAGGCGGTGCAGCTGAAAGAGCACCCCCCGCCCCTTGGGCGAGACGAACAGGGCCAGTTGCTTGCCCATCCCCTGCCAAGCCAGCTGGACAGGCTCTTGCGTGCCCCGGTAATCCAGCGTGAACCAGGCGCCGACCTGCAGCTCGCGCGCCCAGCCAAGCATGGCTGGCGTGGGCATGGTGCCGCCCTCGGCCACGACCTCGAGGTCGTCGCTCTCGTGGCCCGACAGGTCCCTCAGGGTCTGGGCGTCGAGTTCGACCTCCCCGATGTCGGGCAGGAGGTCGCCCAGCGAATCCAGGCGTTCCATGACCGCCTGGAGGTGGGCCGTGGAGATGCTCGACGAGCGTGCCGAGAAGGCCGCCGCCAGGGCGGCATTGAGGGCGTGGATGTGCGAATCCTGCTTTTCGACCGGCAGGCCGGCGCGGGCCATGCCCTCGCGCACCAGCTTGAGCAGGGGGGGCAGGCGCATCAGCACGTCGGCGCGCTCCTCGCGCGAGGTCTTGGCACTGGCCGACCAGATCAGGTCGGCCGCGCCGCGCTGCAGCGCCTTGGTCTCGTCGCTGTGCTGGCCGGTCTGCACGGCGCTGTGCGCCAGCACATCGGCCCAGACCTTGAACATGAACTCGCGCACGCCTTCGTGCACCGGCACGCCATCGAGCATCTTGCGCAGCTCGATCGTGTACTGGATGGCCAGCGTTTCGCGCTGCTCGACCTGCTGAGCCAGCGAGACGCCCTTCTTGCTCGCCTCGTTCTGATCGCGGAAGTAGGTTTCCAGGAAGCGCTCGAACTCGGTCAGCACGGTCTGGAAGACCCGGCGGCCGGTCTCGGGGTAGGCCTCGACCACCTGGACGACGCGCTTGATCTCGCGGTGCAGGGCGTCGTCGCCCCCCTCGGCCGTCGAAAGCCGATCCTCGACCACCAGGGTGCA
>CAYPUS010000186.1:5989-6575 GCA_964413815.1 uncultured Aquabacterium sp.
TCTTCCTGGAGGATGGACTGGAACAGCAGCGCCACGATCTCGATGGTGGCGCGCTCGACCGGGCTGGCCGCGGCCTTCTTGAGGGCCTGCTTGCCGACCTGGAGATCCTGCAGCAGCGCCGCAGGCGAGCTGCCCGCCGGCTGGGCCGGATCGGCGTGGCGCCGCACGGTCTGGTCGACCTGCTGGATGGCGGCACCCAGGCCGGGGCTGAGCGCGACCTTCGCCGCGCCATGCCCCGAAGGCGACTGCGCCGTCGGAGAAAAGCCCGGCACCTGGCGCGCCACGGTTTCGGTCAGCTTGCCCAGCACCATCTGCGACTGCGCGGCGGCGCGCACCATCGGCGTCTGGGTGAGCAGGCGGGTTTCGTCGTGGACCTGGCCCATGGGCTGCAGGCCGCTGTTGCCCGAAGGGCGGGATGGGCGCAAGCCCGGCCCTGTCAGGCCGCCCGGGTGGCCGCCACTGCCGCCTTCGTATTCCAGCGGCATGGGCCGCGAGACGGAGCCGCCATCGCGTGAGCGGCGGATGAAGGGGGGCAGGTCGATCTCGGGCCGCACGCCATGGTCGAGCAGGATGCGGTTGGCGTTGT
>CAYPUS010000187.1:0-1499 GCA_964413815.1 uncultured Aquabacterium sp.
CGCGCTGGCCGGCATCACCGGCTCGGCCTCGGGCGGCATGAGCATCGCCCTGGCCGCCATGGCCGAGACCTTCATCCAGAACGCGCAGGCCGCGGGCATTCCCATGGAGGTGCTGCACCGGGTGGCCGCGATGGCCTCGGGTGGCATGGACACGCTGCCGCACAACGGCGCGGTGATCACGCTGCTGGCCGTCACGGGGCTCACACACAAGGAGTCCTACCTGGACATCTTCGTGCTGAGCGTGCTCAAGACCGTGTCGGTTTTCATCCTGATCGGCATTTACATGCTCACGGGTCTTTACTGAGCCCGGCGCCCGCGGGGCGCCCGCCAGCGAGCGGCTAGAATGAAGTCGCGCCCCTGATTCAACCCAGGGGCGTCTTCTTTCCGCGTTCCATGAGAGCTGTGTCGCCGTGTTCAAGAATCTGATCGTCTACCGCATCACCGGGGATTGGCTCCCTCAAGTTGCCACCATCGAAGCCGCGCTGGACAAGGGCCGCTTCGTCGAATGCGGCGCCACGCAGCAGAAATCGGCCGGCTGGGTCGAGCCGCGTGGCGAAGCCCATGCGCCGCTGATCGAGTCGGTTGATGGCCACTGGATGCTCAAGCTGATGACCGAGCAGCGCATCGTGCCCGGCTCGGTCGTCAAGCGCCGGCAGGAAGAGATCGCGGCGCAGATGGAGCAGCAGACCGGCCGCAAGCCCGGCAAGAAGATCATGAAGGAACTCAAGGAGCAGGCCCTGCAGGAGCTGCTGCCCATGGCCTTCACCAAGCAGGGCGTCACACGCGTGTGGATCGCGCCCAAGCAGCGCCTGCTGATGCTCGACAGCGGCAGCCAGGCGCGCGCGGAAGAGGTGGTCACCTTGCTGATCAAGGCCCTGGACGGTCTGGCACTGACGCTGGTGCAGACGGAGATGTCGCCGGCCGTGGCCATGGCGCACTGGCTGGGCACGGGTGAGGCGCCTTATGCCTTCACCATCGACCGCGAGTGCGAGCTCAAATCCGCCGACGAGATGAAATCCGTCGTCCGCTACGCCCGCCACCCGCTCGATACCGAAGAGGTCAAGCAGCACATCGTGGCCGGCAAGATGCCGACCCGCGTGGCCATGACCTGGCGCGACCGTGTGTCTTTCGTGCTGACCGAGTCCATGCAGCTCAAGAAGCTGGCTTTCCTGGACGTGGTCTTCGAAGGGGCGGCCGCGGCCCAAGGCAAGGTCGACAAGGGCGAGGCCTTCGACGCCGATGCGGCCATCGCCACGGGCGAGCTGATCCAGCTGATTCCCGATTTGCTGGAGGCGCTGGGTGGTGAGCAACTGACCGGCTTGGGCGCGCCTTCCGGTGCAGCCGAGGCGGGCACGCCTGCCAAGGTTCAAGCTGCTCCCCCGACGGCCAAGGAGCCGGCGCCGGACATGGCCCTGCAGGCGGCCGGCGATGAGGCGCCGCCCTGGGACGTCTGAGGGACAGCGTTCTGCCGCGAAAGCTCGGTCAAAATAGCGGGATGC
>CAYPUS010000187.1:1509-6560 GCA_964413815.1 uncultured Aquabacterium sp.
CGGCCGAACTATCCTCGCGGCCAGCGCCGCGGCATGCCGCTGCCGGCCATGCGCACGACGACCACGGTCATGAGCATGACGATGCGCATGGTCACCATCATGACCATGAGCACTGCGAACACTGCGACCACCATCGCGCCCGCAGCCTGACCCTCTACAGCCCCGCTGGCGTCGTTGCCAAGGCAGCGCCCGTGCGCAAGGCGGTCAAGCGCCTGGGTAAGCTGGGCTTCCAGGTGCAATTGGACGAGTCGGCCCTGCTGCGTCACCAGCGCTTTGCGGGCGACGAGGACACCCGCCTGGCGGCGCTGCACCGCGTCGCCCAGGCAGCGCCCGATGTGGCATTGGCCACGCGCGGTGGCTACGGCCTGACCCGTCTGCTTGACCGCATCGACTGGCCCTTGATCGCGCAAAGCGTCGAGCGGGGCACGGCCTGGGTCGGCTACAGCGATGTCACCGCTTTGCAACTGGCCGCGCTGGCGCACAAGGCCGCAGGGCCGGCCAAGGTCGGCCACGGCGTCACCGCCGGCTTCTGGGCCGGCCCCATGGCCTGCGGCGACTTCGGTGATGCAGCGCTGCCCGATGGCGGAGACGACATCACCCAAAGCTGCTTCGTCGAGGCGATGACCGGCCTGCTGGAGGCCGTGGGCTTTCGCACCGAGGCGGGCTTCGACGGCCTGTCGGCTTCGGGCCGTCTGTGGGGGGGTAATTTGGCCGTCGTCCAGGCGCTGCTGGGCACGCCGCACTTTCCCAAGATCAAGGGCGGCATTCTCTTCCTGGAGGATGTCAATGACCACCCTTATCGCCTGGAGCGCGCGCTGTTGCAACTGCACCAGGCGGGCGTGCTCGATCAGCAGAAGGCCGTCTTGCTGGGCGCCTTCACCGATTACCGCAAATCGCCGTTGGACAAGGGCTACACGCTGAAGTCGGCCATTGACTTCCTGCGCACCCAGACCCGCGCGCCCATCCTGACTGGTCTGCCTTTCGGGCACGTGCCGACCAAGCTCAGCCTGCCGCTGGGGCGTCAGATCAATCTGCTGGTCGACAGGCGCGAGGCCTTCATGCTCTGGTAGGCTGTGGCCTGATCTGAAATGCTCGCATCCGCAGGAGGGCGCACGGCATGAGCCGATGGTTGTGGTGGTGCTTTGCTTCTTTGCTGTTTGGTCTGGCTGGTCTGGCGGCCACGCCGTCGTGGGCGGCCCACGCCTATGCCCAGTTCGGCGACATCAAGTACCCGCCGGGCTTCGCGCATTTCGACCACGTCAACCCGAATGCGCCCAAAGGCGGGCAGATCGCCATCGTCGCCAATTCGATCGCCAGCAGCTTCGACAAGTACAACCCGTTCACGCTCAAGGGCACCGAGCCGCCAGGCATGACGGGCCTGGTCTTCGAGACCCTGATGGTGGGCAACAGCGACGAGCCGTCCACGGTGTACGGTTTGCTGGCCGAGGACATCAGTGTCAGCCCGGACCGCAAGTCGGTGACCTTCCGGCTCAATCCCAAGGCGCGCTTCCAGAATGGCGACCCGGTGCTGGCGCGCGATGTGAAGCATTCCTTCGACATGCTCACCAGCAAGCAGGCCGCGCCGCAGTACCCGGCCTACTTCTCGGCGGTGTCCCGGGCCGTCGTCCTGGGTGAGCGCACCATCCGATTCGACCTGCTGCGCGCCGACCCGGAGCTGCCCATGCTGGTCGGCAGCCTGCCGATCTTCAGCCACAAATGGGGCATGGAGGGCCGCAAGGCCAAGCCCTTTGACCAGATCGTGCTGGACATGCCCATCGCCTCCGGGCCGTATAAGGTCGGCCCCATCACCTATGGGCGAGACATCACCTACGTGCGCGACAAGAACTACTGGGGTGCCGATTTGAACGTGCGCAAAGGCACCTTCAACTTCGATCGCATCACCTACCGGCTCTATGCCGACAACGTCGCCGCCTTCGAGGCTTTCAAGGCGGGTGAATTCGATTTCATCCAGAACTTCAGCTCCAAAGACTGGGTGCGCCAGTACCGGGGCAAGAAGTGGGATTCGGGCGAGTTGATCAAGCGCACGCTGGTGCACGGCAATGCGGCGGGTTTCCAGGGCTTTGTCTTCAACACGCGCCTGGGCAAGCTGAGCGATCCGCGCGTGCGCCTGGCCATCGACCTGTGCATGGATTTCGAGTGGATGCGCCGGCAGCTCTTCTACAAGGTTTATGACCGGCTGCCCAGCTACTTCGCCAACTCGGAGAACGAGGCCAAGGGCCTGCCGGGGCCGGATGAGCTGGCCCTGCTCGAGCCCCTGCGCGCCAAGATCAAGCCTGAGGTGTTCACCCAGCCCGTGCCCCTGCCGCCCAGCACCGACCCACCGGGTTCGCTGCGGGACAATCTGCGCCGCGCGCGCGATCTGTTCCAGGAGGCTGGCTGGACCATCCAGGGTGGCGTGATGCGCAATGCCAAAGGCGAGCCCTTCACGCTGGAGTTGCTGGACAACTCGCCCAGCTTCGGCAAGATCTTCACCCACCTGCAGCGCAACCTGGGCAAGCTGGGCATCACCTTGAGCTACAAGGTGGTGGATTACGCCGTCTACGAAAAGCGCATGCGCAACTTCGAGTTCGAGATGGTCAGCCTGGCCCTGCGCGGCCAGCAGGTGCCGGGCGCGGAGCTGCGCCAGTACTACCACTCCTCGCTGGCGAACACGCCGGGCTCGTCCAACCTGGGTGGGGTGTCGGATCCGGCCATCGACGCCATCCTGGACAAGATCGGCAGCGCCCAGACGCGGCCCGAACTGGCCACCGCCGTGCGCGCCCTCGACCGCCTGCTGCGCCATGGCCACTACGCGGCCCTGCATTGGTTCAGCAACAACTTCCGCGTGTCCTACCGGGGCGGGCGCTTCGGCATGCCCGAGCCGCCGCCGTACTACCAGCCCGAAGGCTGGGCGCTGGCTTATTGGTGGAGTCTGTGATCCATGTGGGCCTACATCCTCAAACGCATCCTGCTGATGATTCCCACGCTGCTGGGGGTGTTGCTGCTGACTTTCACGGTCATCCAGTTCGTGCCCGGCGGGCCGGTCGAGCAGGTAATGTCGCGCCTGGTCGACCGGGGCACGGGCGGGGAGGGCAGTGCGGGCCCCTCGGGCGCCTACCGCGGCAGGCAGGGCGTCGATCCTGAGCAGGTCGAGGAACTCAAGAAGTTCTACGGCTTCGACAAGCCCGCCCACGAGCGCTTCTTCAAGATGGTCGCCTCCTATGCCCGCTTCGACCTGGGTGACAGCTTCGTGCACCACAAGGACGTCTGGAGCCTGATCAAGGAGAAGCTGCCCGTGTCCATCACGCTGGGGCTGTGGACCTTCTTCCTCAGCTACCTCGTGTCGGTGCCACTGGGCATCGCCAAGGCGGTGCGAGCGGGCTCGCGCTTCGACATGGTCACCAGCCTCATCGTGCTGGTCGGCTACGCCATTCCCGGCTTCGTGCTGGGGGTGGCCCTGCTGGTCCTCTTCGGCGGCGGCAGCTTCCTGCAGTGGTTCCCGCTGCGGGGCCTGACCTCGGCGGGCTGGGAGGAAATGAGCTGGGGCGCCCGCATCGTCGACTACCTCTGGCACATCACCTTGCCGGTCACGGCCAGCGTGCTGGGCAGCTTCGCGGTCGTCACCATCCTCACCAAGAACGCTTTCCTGGACGAAATCCGCAAGCAGTACGTGATGACGGCGCGGGCCAAGGGCCTGGACGAGCGCAAGGTGCTGTGGAAGCACGTTTTCCGCAATGCGCTGATCCCCATCATCACCGGCTTTCCCTCGGCCTTCATCGGGGCCTTCTTCGCCGGCTCGCTGTTGATCGAGACGCTGTTCTCGCTCGATGGATTGGGGCTGCTGAGTTATGAGTCGGTGATCCGGCGCGACTACCCCGTCGTGATGGGCTCGCTTTTCCTGTTCACGCTGATCGGGCTGGTCACCAAGCTGATCAGTGACCTGTGCTACGTGTGGGTCGACCCGCGCGTCAAGTTCGATTGATGAGGCCGGCCGTCACCCCATGAGCGAACAACGCCCCACCCATCCGCCATCCTTGTCCCCCTCGCGCCGCGCGTGGCTGCGCTTCAAGCAGCACAAGCTGGGTTACTGGAGCCTGGTGATCTTCACCGTGCTCGTGCTGCTCAGCCTGGTGGCCGAGTTGCTGTCCAACGACAAACCCCTGGTCGCGCGCTTTGAGGGCACCTGGTACTTTCCCATTGTCGAGAACGTGCCCGAGACGCGTTTTGGTGGCGACTTCGACACGCCCACCGACTTCCTCGACCCCTTCATCGTCGAGCAGTTCGAGCGGCCGGGCAATTTCGCGCTCTACCCGGTCAACCGCGCGCACCACACCACGGTCAACTACTTCTCGAAGGAGCCCAACCCGGCGCCGCCCTCGTCCGAGAACTGGCTGGGCACCGATGACCGGGGGCGCGATGTGCTGGCGCGGCTGCTCTATGGCTTTCGCATCTCGGTGCTGTTCGGGCTGGCGCTGATGGTGATCGGCGTCGTGCTGGGTGTGCTGGCGGGCGCGGTGCAGGGCTTTTATGGCGGCCGGGTCGACCTGGCCGGCCAGCGCCTGATCGAGATCTGGGGCTCGATGCCCGAGCTCTACCTGCTGATCATCTTCGCCTCGATGTTCGAGCCGAGCCTGCTCCTGCTGTTCGTGCTGCTCTCGCTGTTCGGCTGGATCTACCTGTCCGACCATGTGCGCGCCGAGTTCCTGCGCAACCGCCAGCTGGAATACGTCAAGGCGGCGCGGGCCATGGGCCTGTCCCACGGGCAGATCATCTGGCGCCACATCCTGCCCAACAGCCTGACCCCGGTGATCACCTTCCTGCCGTTCCGCATGAGCGCGGCGATCATGGCCCTGGCCAGCCTGGATTTCCTCGGCCTGGGCGTCGAGGCGCCGGCGCCGAGCCTCGGCCAGCTGCTGCTGCAGGGCAAGGAGAACCTCGACGCCTGGTGGATCGCGGTGTCCGCCTTCGGCGTGCTGGTGCTCACCCTGCTGCTGCTCACCTTCATGGGCGAGGCGCTGCGCAACGCCCTCGACACCCGCCTGGCCGACCCC
>CAYPUS010000188.1:0-6525 GCA_964413815.1 uncultured Aquabacterium sp.
TCGAGATGTCGGACTTGACGCCATAGAACTCCTGCGCGCCCCCCGGGGCCACGCGGAAGCCCGTCACCACCTCGTCGAAGATCAGGGCGCAGCCGGCCGCATCGGCGATCTCGCGCAGCGAGCGCACGAACGCGCGCGGCTGGATGGTGGGGTATTTGTTCTGGATCGGCTCCGTCATGATCGCGGCCAGTTCGTGGCCTTGCTCGCGCAGGATGCGCAGCGAGTCTTCGCTGTCCCAGTCCAGCACCAGGATGTTCTCGACCGCGTTCGCCAGGATGCCCGGGGCGGCAGACAGCGAGCGCAGCTGTCTGGTGCCGCGCACGATCACTTCGTCGAAGATGCCGTGGTAGGAGTTGTTGAAGATGGCGATCTTCTTGCGGCCCGTCACCGTGCGCGCGATGCGCATGGCGCCCATCACGGCTTCGGAGCCGGTGTTGCAGAAGGCCACGCGCTCCATGCCCGTGAACTCGGAGATCAGCTGCGCCACGTCGGCGGCCAGCGGATGCTGCGGACCGACCTCGATGCCGGCATCGAGCTGTTCATGCATGGCCTTGAGCACCGACTCGGGCTGGTAGCCGAGCAGGTTCGCACCGAAGCACGACAGCAGGTCGATGTATTCGTTGCCGTCGATGTCCCAGACGCGTGCGCCCTTGGATCGGTCGGCCACGATGGGGTAGACCAGGTCCTTCCACAGCGGGTTGAAGCCGGTGACCACGCGCGGGTCGGACATCACCTTGCGGTGGGTCTGGCTGAAGGTCTTGGAGCGGCCAGTGCGCTGGTTGTAGCGCTGGATGAAGTCGTCGATCCAGCGCTGCTGAGCGGGGCTGAAGTTCTGCTGCTTGTCCAGCACGATGCGGGCCGAGGCGCCGAAGGGCTTCTCGACCAGGGCGCGTGAGCCGGGAGCCGTGGCCTCTGCAGCGGACGCCGGGACTGCAGCAGCGGTTTGCGCGGGGGACGCAGCCTGCAGCGGCTGGGCCGCGGCGGCGGACTGCACCGGCTGCGCGGCCGCCGCGACAGGCGCCAGCGCCAACTGCGGCGCCTGGCCCGACAACAAGGCCAATTGCTGCGACATCAGTTGCATCTGCTGCTGGATCAACTGGTGCACGGCCGAGCCGCCTTGCACCATGCCCGCGGGGCCGAAGGCCTGTGCCGGGGCAAGCAGTTGCACGGGGCTGAGCGATTGCGCCGGCACCGGCTGGGCGGTGCCTGGCACAGCCGTGGCCGCTGCCGTGGCGGCCGAGGGCGCGGCCTGGGCGACCGGGGGCGGCGCAAACTTGTCGGCCGGCATCTCTCCGTCGAGGAAGCCGGTCAGCTTGGCGACCGTGTCCAGGTCTTCCATCATCCGCCGGAATCGGATCTTCACACCGAACACCCGCTCGAACTCCAGCGCGGCCTGCGTCATGGACAGCGAGTCCAGACCGATGTCGACAAAGGTGTCGTCGGCGGTGAGGGCGTCCGGCGTGAGGCCGGAGACGTCACCGATGATTCGGACGACTTCTTCCTGAATGCGGGGGGTACGGCTCATGATGGGTTGCACGGCAAGAGTCGGAGGAGGGGATCCCTGGTTATCGGATGTGGGCAGCGCACGGGTCTGGAACCAGTAGCGCTCGCCCTGGAATGGGTAGCTTGGCAAGGTGGCGCGCCGAGCCCGCGCGGGAACGGGCCATGCCACCGGCACGCCCAGTGACCACAGCTGGCCAAAGGCCTGGAGGGCGAACAGTTCGGGCTGGGCCGCCTGCTGGCCGGGCGCGCTCATCATCGGCACGACGGTGGCGGGTTTGCCATCGGCCGTGCGGTACTGTCGCAGCAGCGAGGTCAAGGCCTGGCCGGCACCGACCTCGATGAACACCGTGTCCTTGCGCGCCAGTTCGGCCTCGACCGCGGGCGTGAAGCGCACCGCCGCGCGGACCTGCCGGGCCCAATAGGCCGGGTCCGTGGCGTCGGATGCCGTCAGCGGTTCGCCTGAGACGCAGGAATAGACGGGCAGGGTGGGCGCCTGCAGCGATGCCTGACGCAGGGCCTGCTCGACGCGCGGCAGGGCCGGCTCCATGCTGCGGCTGTGGAAGGCGTGGGACACGCGCAGGCGCGTCGTGCCGATGTCCTGGCTTTCCAGGCGGGTGGCCAGGGCATCGATGACGGCGGCCTCGCCGGCCACCACCGTCAGAGAGGGCGCGTTCTGGGCCGCGACCTCGGCACCTTCGGGCAGCAGGGGCGTCAGTTGCGTGACGCCGCAGCGCACCGCCAGCATGGCGCCGGGGACCTGGTCGTACATGGCCTGGCCCCGCGCGATCACGGCCTTGAGCGCATCGGGCAGCGACATCACATTGGCGCGGCAGGCTGCGGCGTATTCGCCGATGCTGTGGCCGATCATGGCATCGGCCTGCACGCCCAGGCTGTCCAGCCAGGCGGCCAAGGCATAGGACACGCTGAACAGGGCAGGCTGCGCAAAGCGGGTCTGCGCCAGCAGGGCGCCGATGCGCGCATCCTTGGGGTCTTCGTGCAGCAGCCAGCCCAGCAGGTCGGCGGGCTGGCCATCGACCTCGCCCAGCAGCGGCTGCGCAATGGCCACGCATTCGTCCAGTGCCGCGCGGAAGGCGGGCAGGGCCTCGTACAGGCCGCGCGCCATGCCCGGGTGCTGCGAGCCCTGACCGGGGAAGAGGAAGACGACACGGGGTTGCTTCAAGGCGAGCCGCCCCACGCCGCCTTGTTCGCCCTTTTCAAGTTGCGCTGCGGCATCGAGCAAGGTGGGCGCCACGACGACATGGCGGTGCGGCATGGGCTGGCGGCCGCGGGTCAGCGTTGCCAGCATGGCCGCCGCATCGGGCTGGGTGTCCGCATGGGCGCTGGCGCGGCGGATCCAGGCGGCCAGGTCGCGCATGCGGCGGCCCAGGGCATCGGCGGACTTCGCCGACAGCGGCAGCACAACGGGCCCGGCAGCGCCTGCAGCGTCGGCAACGGCAACAGGCGCGGGCAGAGGCGCTTCTTCCACGACGACGTGGGCGTTCGTGCCCCCGACGCCGAAGGAGCTCACGCCCGCGCGGCGCACATCGCCGGCGCGCGGCCAGGGCGTTGCCTGGCCCACCACCTTGAAGGGCGTGGCCTCGAAGTCGATGTTGGGGTTGGGCCGGCGGTAGTGCAGCGTGCCTGGGATGAGCTGATGGTGCAGCGCCAGGGCCGTCTTGATCAGGCCCACCACGCCCGCCCCGGCCACCAGGTGGCCGAGGTGGCCCTTGATCGAACCGAGGTGACAGAACTGGTGGTCGCTGGTGTCGGTGGCCCAGGCCTGGCTCAGCGCGGCCACTTCGATGGGGTCGCCCAGCGAGGTGCCCGTGCCATGCGCCTCGACATAGCCGATGCTGCGCGCGCTGACCCCGGCGTGGTCGAGGGCCATGCGGATGGCCTGGGCCTGACCGGTGACGCTGGGCGCGGTGAAGCTGGCCTTGTTGCCGCCATCGTTGTTGATGCCCACGCCCTTGATGACGGCGTAGATGTTGTCGCCGTCGGCCAAGGCATCGGCCAGGCGCTTGAGCACGACCACGCCGCCGCCACTGGCGAAGACGGTGCCGGATGCCTGTTCATCGAAAGGCCGGCAATGGCCATCGGCCGACTCCATGCCGCCTTCGACATGCAGGTAGCCAGTCTTTTGCGGCACGGCCACGGTCATGCCGCCAGCCAGCGCCACATCGCACTGGCCGGTGGCCAGGCCATGCCAGGCCTGCGTGATGGCCACCAGCGAGGTCGAGCACGCCGTGTGGATGCTCAGCGCCGGGCCATTGAGGTTCAGGCGGTTGGCCACACGCGTGGCGACGTAGTCTTTTTCGGCACCCAGCATGACGCCGAACTCGCCGAACTGTTGCACCAGCTCAGGCTGGTTGCGGCGCAGCGCGGCGGTGTAGCTGTTGTTGGCACTGCCTGCGTAGACGCCGAAACGGTCCTCGCTCTGGGCGGGGTCGATGCTGGCATGTTCAAGCGCCGTCCAGCACAACTCCAGGAAGAGCCGCTGCTGCGGGTCCAGCACGGTGGCCTCGCGCGCGGGCACGCCGAAGAAGGCGGCATCGAAGCGGTCGGCGTCTTCCAGCGTGCCGCGGGCGGCGACGAAGTTGGGGCGCGAGCGCATTTCCAGCGGCGTCTCGGGGTCCAGCTCTTCGGGCTTGAAGTGCTCGATGCCTTCTTTGCCGTCCAGCAGGTTCTGCCAGAAGGTTTCGAGATCCTTGGCGCCTGCCGTGCGCACGGCCATGCCGACAATGGCGATCCCGCCGCCGTTGTCGGGGCTGGCGCCGCGCCCGCCCTTGCTGGCGCGGTCACCGCGTTGGGCTGCCAGGGTGCCGCTCAGCGCGGATGCCAGGCCATCGGGCGTGGGCTGGTCATAGACCTGGGCCACGCTGACACGGTGACCGAGCGCTTTCATGCCGGCGACAAAGCGCAGCACGAGCAGCGATTTGGCACCCAGGTCGAACACATTGGCCTGGCCATCGATCTGGCTCAGGCCCAGCAGCTCACACCAGACTTGGCGGATGGCCTGCGCCACGCCGCTCGCCTCTTTGCCGTCAGCTGCTTTGCTTTGCCCGGCTGTCGACAGGCTCGCCAGGCTGGGCAGGTTGCGGCGGTCGATCTTGCCGCTGGGGGTCGTGGGCAAGGTGGCCACGACCAGGAAGCGCACCGGGATCATGTATTCCGGCAGGCGCGAGCGCAGCCAGTCGCGCCATTGCGCGGGCAAGGCCGCGGTGTCATGCCCCTGGCCACGCAGCACGATGTAGGCCGCCAGCACCTTGCCGCCGCCTGGCAGTTCGGGCGCGGCCACCACGGCGGTCTGGACCGCCTCGTGGGCCATCAGCGCCAGTTCGATGTCGGCCGGTTCGATGCGGAAACCATCGACCTTCAGCTGCTGGTCGGCGCGGCCCAGATAGCGCAAGACGCCGTCTTGATCCTGGCTGACCAGGTCGCCGGTGACGTAGAAGCGGCCTTCGGGCAAGGTGATGAAACGCTCGGCTGTCAGGTCGGGCCGGCCGAGGTAGCCGTGGGCCAGGCAATCGCCGCCCATCAGCAGTTCGCCCACGCGTGCGGGTGCCGTGGCGCTACCCGCCGTGGCGGAGGCGGCCTGCGGTGTGGCGTCGCCTTCCGCCTCGGCATCGCGCAGCAGGATGCGCACATGGGGCAGGGCCTGGCCGATGGCGGGCACCTGCGGCCAGGCGGCCGGGTCGCCGGACAACTCGCAGGCGGTCACGACGTGGGTTTCGGTCGGGCCGTAGTGGTTGTGCAGCACGGCGCCCGTCTGGCGGGCGAAGAGCGCCCGGATGTCGGGCGTGACCTGCAGTTGCTCGCCCGCGCTGACGACGTCGCGCAGCTTCAGGGGCGGGGCATCGAGGGCGGCTTCCGCGTCGGCTTGCGCCAGCATCTGCAGCGCCACATAGGGCAGGTACAGGCGGTCCACGCCCCATTGCGCCAACGCCTGCCGCAGTGCGGCCGGATCGCGGCGTTCGGCATCGGAGATCAGCACCAGCGTGCCGCCCGTGGCGATGGACGACAGGATCTCCTGGTGGTGCACATCGAAGGACAATGGGGCGAACTGCAGTGTGCGGCCCGGCTGGCCGAGGCGCGGGTGGGCCACGTGCCAGGCGATCAGCCCATCCAGAGGCTTGCGGCCCATGGCCACGCCCTTGGGACGGCCGGTCGAACCCGATGTGAACAGCACGTAGACGAGGTCGTCGCCAGGGGCGCCGGGGTGCGCTTCGTCCACTTTTTCAGCAGGAGCCGGCTTCGCCAGCACCGGGAAGTCGCCCACCAGCTTGGCCAGGTGCTCGAGCGATGCGGCCTCGCCCACAATGACGCGCGGGCGGGCATCCTCCAGCATGGCTTGCAGGCGCTCTGCCGGGTAGCTCAGGTCCAGGGGAATGTAGGCCGCGTCCATCTCGAGGGCGGCCAGGATGGCGATGATGGTGTCCTGGCTGCGCGCGGCCGCGATCGCGATCCTGTCACCCGGGCCGAGGCCAGCCTGGCGCCAGGCGGCCACGCGCTCCGTGACGGCCTGGTGCAAGGCGGCGTAGCTGAGTTGCCCGCTCGCGCTGGCCAGCGCGATGTCCTGGGGCCGGCGCGCCGCGCAAAGGCGCAGGCACTCCCGGATATTGAGTGGGGAAGAAGAAGCTTGTGGCATGTCGCGCCTGTCAACAATCGTGTTCTGGTTCTATTCCCGGAAAGGATGCGAGGGGTGTATGGCACCCCGGACGGCCCGACAAGTCACTTTCCTCCCAAGACCAACGGCGCGGGCCGGTTGGAACCCAGCACGCGCAGCGTTCGGTTATCGGTAATTTTTGCATGACGAAAGAACTTCGCCTCCCCATAAATGATGTAAACCTTTGGATACCGATCTTGCCTTGACTTTTACGGTTTGGGATTCGCCTCCTTGAGGGGGGCGCGCCGCAAATCCGCATGTCTCTTTGGTTTTTCGTGTCGTATGCGCATCTCAATGGGTGAAAGACCGACACAAACCGGGGAGCGCGAAGCCATTTATTATGATGCCGGCGGGCC
>CAYPUS010000189.1:0-4085 GCA_964413815.1 uncultured Aquabacterium sp.
CGCGATCATGGCGCTGCGGTAGTTGTGCGGCAGCTCCAGATAGGGCACCAGGGCACCATCCTTGCGGAAGCGGATCTTGATCTTCTCGCGGCCCGGGTAGCTTTCGATGTGGATGTCGGAGACGCCCTGGGTGTAGGCCTCGATGATCATGGTGTTGATCAGGCGAACGAGCGAGTTGTCGCTCTGCTCGATGGGGCGGTCTTCTTCCTGGAAGGACTTGTCCAGGCCTTCTTTTTCCAGGTCCTCGACGAGCTTGCCGGCTTCGAGCGGGTCCATCTCCACGGGATCGGGCTCGGCCGCGGTGAACATCACCGAGGTGACGTCGGCGCCGAGCTTGGTGTAGGCATCGCGGATGGCCCATTCGAGCTGACTCTGGTGGGCCAGCACGGGCAGGATCTTGCACTGGGTGACGAACTCCAGTTCGGAGAGCACGGCGCGCTTGCTGGGGTCCTCCAGCGCCACGATGACGCTGGTGTCGCGCAGCATCAGGGGCAGCACGCGCAGGCGGGCGGCCACGCTGAAGGGCACCTTCTGCAGCGCGTCGGGATCGGGGGCGAGCTTTTCCAGGTCGACGAGGGGGTAGCCCATCTTGCGGGCCAGCGCGCTCATCAGGTCCTGGCGGGAGACCAGACCCAGGCGGATCAGCAGCTCGCCGATGGGGACGGTGCGGTCGCTTTGCTGCTGCTTGAGGGCCTCGGCCAGTTGCTCTTCGGTGATCAGCCCCAGCGCGACCAGCGCTTCGCCGATGCGCACCATGGGCATCTTGCTCTGCTTGTCGATGGCCCGCAGGAGCTCTTCGGCGGACGTCACCGAGCGGGTCAGCATCTCACCCAGGTCCGCGGAAACGGCTTCCTGGGAGCTCTCGGCCGCGGTCAAGCCCGAATCGCTGGCGGGCATGCCAGGCGACGCCCCTTCGAGCTCCAGGCTGACGAAGGGACCGAACTCGAGCGCGGCCACCGCCTCCCTGGGGATGAAAAGGCGCTGCACGGTGCCGACGGCGTCCACCGGAGGAAACAGGAACAGGCCCAGGTCGTTGTCGACATGGCCGATGGTGCTGCCCTCCAGCATGCCGCCAGCCACGAGGTGGAGGCGGTATTCCGCGCCTTCGGCGTTCTCGCGCCGGGCCGCCTCGCCGGCCGAGGCCAGCGGGGCGACCGGATCCAGCAGCCGCAGGGTGCGGAACTGGCCGAAGCGCAGCGGCATGGTCGTGCGCGAGGGGGGAACCTGGATGTGCGCCACCCTCTCGGTCGGCACGCAGAAGTTCAGACGCCCTTGCATCAGTCGCCCATTGAGGCCAACGATTTCGCAGGCTTGAGGCACCTCGGAGGCCCTGGCCGTCGGATAGGTTGGGAACGGCGGGTTGGGCCAGACGAAGGCCACCACGGCCGCCTCGCCCGGCGAAGCCTCGCCTGCAGGGACATCGGTGGGCACGAGGCTCAGTTCGCCAGCGAGGGCATGGGGGTCCAGCGAAAAGGTGTGCGGAGGCTTGTCTGACATGGTCGTCCTTGCATCCAGGATGAGACACAGACACCCTGGGTTGTTGCCATGCTAGGCAAGTGCACGCATGATGATTGCCACATAAGCGGCTCGAATTGCCCAGAAACGACCGTAATGCACACTGCAGTCCGCTTTCACCCGATTTAACGCCCATGAAGCGCCCCCTCCAGCCCCGCCAATCCCGCCAGTTGCTCTCGTCCGCCCTGGCCAAATTGAAAAAATCGGCACCGGATGCAACGGACACGCCGACGGGCAAGTAGCAGCAGCGCTCAGGCGGTCTTTGGCGATGCACACGCTCCCTCCCCCATCCGCTGCGGCCCGGCTCGTCGGAATCGGCCTGCGGCCCGCCCATGCGGCGGCATTGCGGGCGATGCGGCCTGCGCTGGGTTTCCTGGAGGTCCACAGTGAGAATTTCTTCGCCGACGGCGGCCCGGGCCTGAGCGAGCTGCTCGACTTCCGCGCCAACTACCCGATCGGCCTGCACGGCGTCGGGCTGTCACTGGGCTCGGCCGAGGGGGTCGACGAGGCGCATCTGACGCGGCTGGCCAGGCTGGTCGAGCGGCTGGAGCCGGTGCGGGTGTCGGAACACGCCAGCTTCAGCCGGGCCCACGCCAGCGGGACCTTGCCCGCGTCGGCACCCATCCACGCCGCCGACCTGCTGCCGCTGCCCTTCAACGAGGCCTCGCAGCACATCCTGGTGGCCAACATCCAGCACGTGCAGGAGCGCTTGGGGCGCACCATCCTGATCGAGAACCTGTCGGCCTACATGGCCTACGACGACGACGCCATTCCCGAGGCCGAATTCCTGGCGGAGGTGTGCCTGCGCAGCGGCTGTCAGTTGCTGCTGGACGTGAACAACCTGGTGGTCAACGGATTGAACCGCGTCAAGCGCGAGAGCTGGCAGGCCGGTGCGGCCGCCTTCGAGGAGGCCGATGCGCTGCGCCGGGCCCGCGCGCAGGCGCTGGATTTCGTCTGGTCGCTGCCGCCTTCCGTGGTGGGACAGTTCCATCTGGCGGGCTTTCGCTGGCCGGCGCAAGCCGATCAGCTGTTCATCGACGACCACAGCCAGCGCGTCTCCCCGACGGTCTGGGATGTGTACGAACAGGCCCTCGGTCACCTGGGCGAGCGCCCGACCCTGATCGAGTGGGATGTGGACCTGCCACCGCTGGCGGTGCTGCTGGATGAGGCGCGGCTGGCCACAGAGGTGATCGTGCGCGCCAGCGGCGCACAACTGGGCGATGACGGCGGTCTGTGAACGCCGTACAGAAGAGTGCCGGCAAAGAGAGGCGGGCAGGTTGTGGCGGGTGCGCAGTGTGGCCCCAGCCACGGCGCCTCACATGTCTTCGGGCCGGTAGCTGATCTGCATCACCGGGGGCACCTTGCCGTTTTCGTCGGCGGGCAACACCTCGGTGCGGTCGATGGCGCGCAGCACGGCTTCATCCCAGCGAGGCATGCCCGAGGACTCGATCAGCTTGCGGGAAATGATGCGGCCATCCGGTGCGCAACGCAGCTCAACAACGGCCGGACGGTTGCCGCTGATGCTGTCGGTGAACACCAGATTGGGTTTGATGCGGGCGCGAATCCGCCCCGCGTACGAGGCACTGGGCCCGGACGACTCGCTGGTGCCCAGCTCACCCAGCTGGCTCATCATGCGCTGCAGTTGCGCCTTGCGTTGCGCCTCGCGCTCCGCGGCGGACTGGGCCGTGCCCTGCGGGCTCGTGACTTTGGAAGGCACAGGCTCGGCCTTTTTCTCCACCTTGGCGGGCTCGGGTTTCTTGGGCGGGGCCTTCTCGGGCGGCTTCTCCGGTTTTTTCTCGACCTTCGGCGGCACCTTCTTGGGCGGCGCCGACTCGAACACTTCGACCGGCTCGCGCTTGGGCTTTTTCTTTTCTTCCTGCTTGGCGATCACCAGGTCAGGGATGGACTGCCGCGGCGGGGTGTCGTCCTCGGCGGGGGGGGCGTCGGCCTCCCGGGTGCGGGGCGTCACGGCGGGCGGCGGTGGAGGCGGCACGTCGGCCGGCGCCGCCGCGCGCGGGATCTCGGACCACATCTCGGCCTCGATCACCTCGGGGTTGTCGATCTTCCACTGCACGCCCAGCGCCAGGGCGGCCACCAGCATCAGGTGGACGCCGAAGGACATCGCCGCGCCCGGCCCCCAGCCATCCGCGCCACGCGGACGCAGCTTGCCAGCGCCGATGTGCCCGAATCCTGAAGAAGGCCCCATGTGCTGCACGAGATCAGCCTCCTGTGGTGCGCACGGACAGGCCCACCCGCGCCACACCGGCCTTTTGCAGCAGGTCCATCACCCGCACCACCGCTTCGTACTTCACGTCCTTGCGCGCGCTGATGATGACGGGCACGCTGTCGGGCCCGCCCTGGGCCTCTTCCTGCAAGGGCTTGACGCGCCCGGCCAGTTCTTTGACCGGCAGGGTGTCGACGTCCTTGCGGTTGACACGCAGACGTACCCGGTCGGCATCTTCCAGCACCACCTCGACGACGCGCTCGGGTGCCTTGCGGGCCTTGCCGATGCTGGGCAGGTCCACCACACCGGTGGGCAACAGGGGGGCGCTGACCATGAAGATGATCAG
>CAYPUS010000189.1:4095-6517 GCA_964413815.1 uncultured Aquabacterium sp.
TGATCAGCAGCACCAGCATCACGTCGATGAACGGGACCATGTTGATCTCGTTGCGGGTGCGCCTGCGGCGCCCACCGCCGCGTGCATTGAGTTCGGCCATCGCTTGCCCTTTTCTTTTCGGGTGCTGGTGCTCAGCGGCCGGCGCCGGGCCTGCCCGTGGGATCGAAGCCCGTCTGGCCGGCCACCAGCGGCGCCGCATTGCGCGCCAGGATGTTGGAGAACTCTTCGATGAAGGACTCCATCTGGATGGCGATGCGGTCGATGTCGCGGGCAAAGCGGTTGTAGGCCAGCACCGCAGGGATGGCCGCGAACAGGCCGATGGCCGTGGCGACCAGGGCCTCGGCGATGCCGGGCGCCACGGTGGCCAGCGTCACCTGCTGGAGGTTGGACAGGCCGGTGAAGGCATGCATGATCCCCCAAACCGTGCCGAACAGGCCGATGTAGGGCGAGACCGAACCGACCGAACCGAGAAAGTCCAGCCGCGCTTCGATGACGTCCATCTCGCGCTGGTAGCTGGCGCGCATGGCGCGGCGGGCGCCATCGAGCAGCGTGGGCACATCGGTGACGCGGCGCTCGCGCAGCTTCATGAACTCGTGCATGCCGGCCGCGAAGACGCGTTCCTGCGGGGAAGGCGGGCCATTGCCCTTGGAGGCATCCTGAAAGAGCTCCTGCAGGGTGCGCCCGGCCCAGAACTCGCGGTCGAATTCCTCGTTGTCCTCGCGCACGCGCTTGAGCCCGATGAGCTTGCCGAAGATCACGCTCCAGCTTGCCAGCGAGATCCCCAGCAGCAGCAGCATCACCAACTGCACCAGCAAGCTGGCGTGCAGCACCAGCTCGATGATGGACAAATCTTGATTCATGTCGATCAGGCCTCCAAGGCTTGGGGAGATGAGAGGTTCGAAAAGGAAGCGGGCAGCGCCTCGTTGAGGCGCGCCAGGATGCGTGCGGGGATGCGGCCGGGCTTGAGCACGCGCTCGCCATCGGCGCCCTCGCGAGGCTGGACCCAGCCGACGCGGACCTGCCCCTGCGTCAACAGCGTCTGGCCACACCAGACATCCTGCTGGAAGGCCACGCTGGCGCGGCCGAGTTCGGTGACGGTGACCGTGACGGTCAGGCGGTCATCCAGCCGGGCGGGCCGAAGGAAACGCATCTGGGTGTCGGCGACCACGAACATGCCCTCGCCCGACTGGCGCATGGCCTCCTGGCCGAAACCGATCGACGACAGCCATTCGGTGCGCGCGCGCTCCATGAACTTCAGGTAATTGCCGTAGAAGACGATGCCGCCCGCATCGGTGTCTTCCCAGTAGACGCGCACCGGATGCCGGAAATGGGCATGGTCTGGCGGCGGACTGTCAAAGGCGGACTGCTGACTCATGTCCGCCATTATCCCGGGGATTGCGCCGCTTCTTGCGCGCCCGCCGGCAAGCCCCCCACGCGGGGCGGCGTAAGCAGATGTCTCAGCCGCCCGGCCGCGCACCTCAGGCCCGCGCCTGGTGCAGCGCCATCAGGGCCTGCTGCGCGCTCGGGCCGTCGGTGCCTGCCCGCTCATAGTCGCCGTTGGCTTGCTGCACCCAGGCATCGCGCCCGTCCATCAGGTAGGGAATCAGGCACTCGTCGATCACGCGCTGGCGCAGGGCCGGATCGCGCACCGGCCAGGCCGCCTCGATGCGGCGCGTCATGTTGCGGTTCATCCAGTCGGCGCTGGACAGGTAGAGTGCTTCCTCGGCCTCCGACTCGCCCCAGCGGAAATACAGCACCCGCGTGTGTTCGAGCAGGCGGCCCACCACGGAGCGCACGCGGATGTTGTCGGTCCAGCCCGGCACGCCCGGCGGCAGGATGCAGGCCCCGCGCACGATGAGGTCGGTGCGCACGCCCGCCTGCGAAGCCCCGACCAGCGCGTCGATCAGCGGCTCGTCGGTCAGGGCATTGAACTTGAGCACGATGCGCGCGGTCCGGCCGGCACGCGCGGCCTCGGCCACGCGGCGGATCAGCGCGATGCACTGGGCCTGCATGCTGAAGGGCGCCAGCAGCAGGTGTTTGGTCGATTTCTGGTGCGTGAGGCTGGACAGCTGACGGAACACCATGTCCACATCGGCCGTGATCTCCGCATTGGCGGTGAGGTAGCCCACGTCGGTGTAGAGCCTGGCCGTGCGCGGGTTGTAGTTGCCCGTGGACAGGTGCGCATAGCGGCGCAGCCGGCCGCCTTCGCGCCGGGTGATCAGCATCATCTTGCCGTGGGTCTTGAGGCCCACGATGCCATAGACCACTTGGGCGCCCAGCGCCTCCAGACGTTCGGCCCAGTTGATGTTGGCCTCTTCGTCGAAACGCGCCTTGAGCTCCACCACGGCCAGCACCTCCTTGCCACGCCGCACCGCTTCGAGCAGCAACTCGGCCCTCTCATGATGGAGTTCCACCGCGCCGG
>CAYPUS010000190.1:0-6453 GCA_964413815.1 uncultured Aquabacterium sp.
CGTGAAGCTGCTGCTCGTCGACGACCTCGAGGAAAACCTCCTCGCGCTCGACGCTCTCTTGCGGCGACCCGATCTCCAGCTGCTCAGGGCCCAGTCGGGGACCGAGGCACTGGAGCTCTTACTCGTCCACGATGTCGCGCTCGCGCTCATCGATGTCCAGATGCCCGAGATGGACGGCTTCGAGCTGGCCGAGCTGATCCGGGGCAGCGAGCGCACCCGCCACGTCCCGCTGATCTTCGTGACGGCGGGCATTCGCGACCAGCACCGTCAGTTCAAGGGCTACGACGCGGGCGGCGTGGACTTCCTCTACAAGCCGGTCGACCCCCACGTGCTGGTCAACAAGGCCAATGTCTTCTTCGACCTGTACCGCCAGAAGCGCGCCCTGGCCCGTGAACTGCAGGAGCGCACCGAGACGTTGCGGCTCAATGAGATGTTCATGGCCGTGCTGGGCCACGATCTGCGCAACCCCTTGAGCGCCATCATGAGCTCGGCCTATGTGATCCAGCGTGAAAGCGGCAACGAGGCGCTGGTGCGCCAGTTCGCCCAGCGGGTGCTGTCGAGCAGCCAGCGCATGAGCAACATGATCGAGGACATCCTGGACGTGGCGCGCGTGCGGCTGGGCGGCGGCATCAAGGTCTGCCGCGAGCCCGTCGACCTGCAGGCCATCGTGCACAAGGCCGTGCAGGAACACCAGGCCGCCCGGCCCAATCGTCTGATCCTGCTTCAGGCCCAGGGCGACCTGCAAGGCCACTGGGATGGCAACCGGCTGGCCCAGGTGGTCTCCAACCTGGTGGCCAATGCCCTTCAGCACGGCGAACAAGGAACGACTGTCGAGCTCGAACTGGATGGCAGCGCGCCGGACACCGTGCGCCTGCGCATCAGCAACGAAGGCACCATCCCGCCCCTGCTGCGCTCGCACCTCTTCGACCCCTTCCGCGGCGGTGACCGTCCGCCCGAAAGACACGAGGGATTGGGGCTGGGCCTGTACATCGTCCGCCACATCGTGATGGCGCATGGCGGCACGGTGGACGTGGAATCGAGCGCGCGCACGACCTTCCTGGTCACCCTGCCCCGCCACCACACCGCGTCATGAAGATCCAGCTGCTGTCCGACCTCCATCTCGAAACCGAGGATTTCACGCCCCGGCCCGCCCCCGGCGCCGATCTGCTCGTGCTGGCCGGCGACATCGACAGCACCTGGGAGGGGCTCGGCCTGTTCGCCAACTGGCCGCAGCCGGTGCTCTTCGTGCCCGGCAACCACGAGTTCGACGCACGCGACATCGACGAGGCGCTGGCCGGGCTGCGCGACCACTGCCGCCAGCTCGGCATCACCTTGCTGGAAAAAGACAGCACCATCGTGCAGGCGCCCGATGGCCGGCGCATCCGCTTCCTGGGCACCACGCGCTGGAGCGACTTCGACCTCTTCGGCGAAGACAAACGCACCAAGGCCATGAAGGCCGCCAGCTACTTCGTGAAGGTGATGCGGGCCACGCGCGACGGGGCACTGTTCGGCCCGGAACAGGTGCGCGAGGAAGCCCTGCGCTGCCGTCAGTGGCTCACTCAGGCGCTCGCCGAGCGGCCTTCGGCCGATGCGCCCGGCCAGGCCTGGGACGCCACCGTCGTCGTCACCCACTACGGCCCCAGCCTGCTCAGCGCCGACCCGCGTTATGGCGCTCAACCCGGCACGGCCAGCTTCTGCAACGCCGACGACGCCCTGCTGCCGGGCGCCCCGTTGTGGCTGCGCGGCCACCTGCGCTGCCGCCACGACTACGTGGTGCGGCACCCGGCCGGCCAGACGCGCGTGGTCAGCAACGCCCGCGGGCATGGGCACAAGCACGAGTCGGATGCTTACAACGGTTTGATGTGCATCAATTTTTGAGGCGCTGCGTGCCCCGGCCTTGCCCTAGACTCGGCAGCACATATCCCAGACCCCGGAACCCAAAGGAATCCAGATGAAGATCCTGCTTCCCGTCGACGGCAGCGCCTACACCAAACGCATGCTGGCCTGGCTGTCCGCCCATGACGAATGGCTGCGCGAGCCCAACACCTTCACCTTCCTGACGGTGGTGCCGGCGATTCCGCCGCATGCGGCCGCGATGTTCCCCGCCGACCAGCTCAAGGGCTACTACGACGACGCGGCCGAGACGGTCTTCAAGCCCATCCGCAAGTTCATGGGCAAGCACGGGCTGAGCAACACCTACGTCGCCAAGACGGGCCATGCGCCCGAGGTGATCGCCAAGCAGGCCGACAAGGGCAAGCATGACCTGATCATCATGGGCTCGCACGGCCACAGCAACCTGATGAACCTGGTGACCGGCTCGGTCACCACCCAGGTTCTGGCACGCTGCAAGGTGCCGGTGCTGCTGATCCGCTGATTCAGGCGGTTCGGAACTGGCCCACGGCCGCCTGCAGGGCCAGGGCCTGGCTGTTCAGGCTGGACGCGGCGGCGCTGGCTTCCTCCACCAGCGCGGCGTTCTGCTGCGTGGCCTGATCGAGCTGGCTGACCGCCTCGTTCACCTGCGAGATGCCCAGATGCTGCTGCTCGCTGCCGGTGGCGATCTCCGACATCAGGGCACTGACATTGCGCACCTGGCCCACCAGTCGCTCGATCGACTCGCCGGTCGAGGTGGCCAGGGCATAGCCCTCTTCCACGCTCTCGGTGCTGTTGTTGATCAGGCTCTTGATCTCGCGGGCCGCCTGCGCGCTGCGCTGGGCCAGGCTGCGCACTTCCGAGGCGACCACGGCGAACCCGCGGCCTTGCTCGCCGGCGCGCGCCGCTTCCACCGCGGCGTTGAGCGCCAGGATGTTGGTCTGGAAAGCGATGCCATCGATGACGGCATTGATCTCGGCGATCTTGCCGCTGGCCTGCTTGATGCCTTCCATCTTCTGCACCACCTGCGCGAAGACTTCCCCGCTGTGGGAGGCCTCGTTCGAAGCCGACATCGCCAGCTGATTGGCCTTCTGCGCGGTGGCGGCGTTGTGGCTCACGGTGGCCGACATCTGTTCCATCGAGGCGGCCGTCTGCTGCAGGGACGAGGCCTGCTGCTCGGTGCGCGCGCTCAGGTCCAGGTTGCCCTGTGCGATCTGGCCGGAAGCGGTGGCCACGGACTCGCTGCTGCTGCGGATGCCGGCAATGATCTCCCGGACCTGGGTGACGGCTGTCGCCATCGCGCGGATCAAGGTGCCGATCTCATCGCGCCGGTCGCTGTGGACCGCGTGGGTGAGATCGCCTTCGGCCAAGGCCTTGGCCGCCACCACAGCCTGGCTGATGGGTTTGGCGATGCTGTAGGAAATCATGCGCGAAACGCTGATGCCCAGCACGACGACGACCACGAGCGCCACCACCAGCAAGAAGGCATCACGGCGCTCGGCCGAGACGCGATCGCCCATCTGCTTGTCCAGATGCTCGGTGATCTTGTCGCCCACGGCAATCTGTGCATCGATGACCTGTGTGACATCGTCAAAGTAGGCGGCCGCCTTCCGATCGCCGAAGCTGTCCATGCGCGCCAGCTCGCCAATCATCGTGTGGCCTTTGGCGTGCGCGGCAACGGCTTTCTCGAACAGGGCCTTGAGTTCTTGGGCTTCGGGCTGGTCCAGCACGCCTGATTTTTGAACCCGGCGCTGGGCATCTTCGGCGTGCACCTTGGCGGACTCGACCAGTGACAGCAGCCGCTCCGAGGCTTCGGCCGAGGCCACGCCACGAGCCAGCAGCGCGCTGCCCGCTGCACGGGCCAGGCCCAGCTTCTCGGTCATGCGTGGCCAGTCCAGGAAGGCCGCATTGATGAGGTTGTAGCTCTCGACATTGGCATCCAGCGACATGCCGGAAGCGTCCACCACGCCATCGACCAGCAGCAAGGCCCGGTTGACCAGCGCCGTATGGCGTTGCGTGCTTTGCTGCACGGAGAGACCGCCCTGGCCGACCTCGGCCGCCAAGGTGACCCAGTCCTTCCGGATCGCCGCGGCCTCTTGGCTGAGCGAGGCATGGTTCAGTGCCTCCAAGGCCTTCTGGGCATCCTGCCAGAGCTGGTTCAGCTTTTCCTGGCGCTGCTGGCGCCGCGTGTGCAAGCTCGGGTCACCGGCCAGGGCCCCGGCGGACAGGCCACGGTGCTCCTGCAGCAGGCGCACGGTGTGCAACAGGGCCTTGGCAGGCGGCAGGCCTTCGGCTTCTCGCACCAGCACCTGCTGGTCCACATAGGTGTCATGCAGCACACGAGCAGAAGGAATGGCCGTCATCAACAGCGAGAGGGCCATCAAAAACGCGAATTTCCGCCGCAGGGACAAATGGGCGATCCAGGACAACATGCGCTGATTGCGAAGAGTGGAGAAAGAGGCGGCACCGGGTGCCGGAAGGCGCCGCACGTCGTTGCCATGCGCGGCGCACAGGGGGGCGGCGTCCTGCGACGCCGAGGGGCTGACTGGCCCTGCAACAAGCTTTTTTTAACGTCCAGACCCCATGAAACTTAAGGGCAATTTTCGGAAATTTTCGAAATGGCGCGCTTTGGGCCGGCTCGCAGCCCGATCGCCACCCTGCCGCCAAGGCCGGCGGACCTCTCTAGAATGTTTGCGCTCTGCCTTGGGCAACCGCCCCTGGCATACCGAGGTGGCCATCTTCGGCCATCGCCTAGCGCAAGGTGATTCATGTCCGATATCCGCATCCGCGGTGCCCGCCAGCACAATCTCAAGAACCTCGACCTGGACATCCGCACGGGTGAACTGACCGTGATCACCGGGCCGAGCGGCTCGGGCAAGTCCTCGCTGGTGTTCGACACGCTGTACGCGGAGGGGCAGCGCCGCTACGTGGAGACCTTCAGCGCCTACGCCCGCCAGTTCCTCGACCGCATGGACCGCCCGGCCGTGGACCGCGTCGAGGGCGTGCCTCCGGCCATCGCCATCGACCAGACCAACCCCGTGCGCACCTCGCGCTCGACGGTCGGCACGATGACCGAGCTCAACGACCACCTCAAGCTCCTGTTCGCCCGCGCCGCCCAGCTGTTCGACCAGGACACGGGCAAGCTGGTGCGGGAGGACTCGCCGCAATCGGTGTTCGAGACGCTGCTGTCGCGCTGCGCGGCCACACCCGGCGGGCGGCGCGTGGTGGTCACCTTCGGTGCCGTGCTGCCGGCCAACACCACGCCTGAACAGATGCAGGAATGGCTGTCGGCCAGCGGCTTTTCTCGCATCCAGGCGCAGCGCGTGGTGCCGGCCAGCCTCCTGCCTGCTGCGGCCTTGACGGCCGACACCCGGCCCCTGACGCAGGACGAAGCACCGGCAGCGGACACGGCCAGCGCCAAGAAGGCGGCTGCGAAGAAAGCAGCCAAAAAAGCCGCCGCCAAGAAAACCGGCAGCAAAGCCGCCAGCAGGCAGGGCGCCGCGACGCAGGACATCGAACTGGCCGCCGACGAACGCCTGGTGCTCGATGTCGTGGCCGACCGCTTCCGCATCGGTGCCGACCCCAGCGGCGCCGACCTGGACCGCCCCCGCATCATCGAAGCCCTGGAAGTCGCCTTCAAGCGCGGCAGCGGCCACATCACCGTCTACGCCCTGCCCGAGTCGGGCGAACAAAGCCCCGACGGCAGCGAACCCGCCCCTGAGCTCTGGCGCTTCTCCAGCGGCCTGCACTGCCCGGACAGCCACCGCCGCTATAGCCCGCCCACACCGGGGGCCTTCTCCTTCAACTCGGCCGCGGGCGCCTGCCCCACCTGCCGGGGCTTCGGCCGCGTCATCGGCGTGGACTGGGGCCTGGTCATCCCCGACAGCAAAAAGACGCTGCGCGGCGGCGCCATCAAGCCCTTGCAGACGCCGGCCTGGGCCGAGTGCCAGAGCGACCTCATCAAGTACGCGGGCGATGCCGGCGTGCCGCGCGACCTGGCCTGGTCGCAGATGACGCCCGAGCACAAGGCCTGGGTGCTCGATGGCGACCCGAACTGGAAGGGCAACTGGAACAAGCAGTGGTACGGCATCAAGCGCTTCTTCGAATACCTGGAGAGCAAGGCCTACAAGATGCACATCCGCGTGCTCTTGTCCAAGTACCGCAGCTACACGACCTGCCCCGCTTGCGATGGCGCGCGGCTGCAGACCGAATCGCTGCTGTGGCGCCTGGGCGCCAAGGCCGATGCCGACGCCGTGCTGGCACCACCGCAGCGCTTCAAGCCCAAGGGCGCCGGCGTGCCGCGCGAGGTGCTCGAAGCCCAGCCCGGCCTGAACCTGCACGATGTGATGCTGCTGCCCATCTCGCAGCTGCAGCGCTTCTTCGGCTTCGTGCAACTGGGTCAGCAGGGCCAGCAAAACGACAACGAAGCGCTGCAACTGCTGCTCGACGAGATCCGCACCCGCCTGAAGTACCTGGTCGATGTCGGCCTGGGTTACCTCACCCTGGACCGCCAGAGCCGCACGCTCTCGGGCGGCGAGGTGCAGCGCATCAACCTGACCACGGCGCTGGGCACCTCGCTGGTGA
>CAYPUS010000191.1:0-6401 GCA_964413815.1 uncultured Aquabacterium sp.
GGCCGGTCTTCGCCATCCACCAGTCAAACGAGATGCTCGACGGCATGGACGCCTGGAACAAGGGCACGCATGGCAAGAGCGGCCTGATCGAGCGCGTCAAGGCTTCGACGGTCGACGAGGAAGAAGCCAGCCAAGCCGTGATCGCCTTCCTCAAGGGCCTGGTGGGCAACAACAAGTCGCCCATGTGCGGCAACTCGATCTGCCAGGACCGCCGCTTTCTGGCCCGCTACATGCCCAAGCTGGAGGCCTACTTCCACTACCGCAATCTGGACGTGAGCACCTTGAAGGAGCTGGCCAAGCGCTGGAAGCCCGGCCTGGCCGAGGGCTTCAAGAAAGCGCAGAAGCACACGGCGCTGGCGGACATCCACGAGTCCATCGACGAGCTGGCCTATTACCGTGAGCACTTTCTGGTGAAGTGAAGGGGCCGGGCAAGGCCGAGTACTTCTTTGTGTTGGAAGGGCATGTGCGGCTGCACGACGCCCAGGGTGGCTTCACGGATGTGCTGCCGGGGCAGGGCGCGGTGATTCCGGCCGGTTTCGAGGGGGCCTTCGAGGTGCTGGTGCCGGTGCGCAAGCACTTCGTGGTGGTTCAGCGGGACTGAGGGCTTATTCGGCCCATCGGGCTTGCCATGCCTGGACGGCCCAGGCCAGCCAGTCGGCGATGCAGGTCTGCGCGCCGCCTTCAGATGAAGCTGCGCCGACTGCCCGCCCAAGACCGAGTGCCTCGCCAGCGGCTTCCAGCGTCCGCAGCGGCGAAGCCAGGTCCAGCGGCTGCGCGCCGTTCTGCTTGGACAGCTTCTCGCCGTTGTCGCCGAGCACCAGCGGGGTGTGCAGGTAGCGCGGCCTGGGCAGGCCGAGCAGGTCTTGCAGCAGGCACTGGCGGGGCGTGTTGTCGGTGAGGTCCTCGCCGCGCACGATGTCGGTGACGCCCTGATCCGCGTCGTCCACCACCACGGCCAGCTGATAGGCCCACAGGCCATCGGCGCGCCGGATCACGAAGTCACCCACGGCGCTGGCCAGATGTTGCTGCTGGGCGCCCAGGCGCCGGTCCGTCCAGCTAAGCAGGTCACTGGGGGCATCGGGCACCTGTAGGCGCCATGCACGAGCGGGCTTGCCTTTCAGGCCGCCGCGCTCAGGTCGGCAGGTGCCCGGGTAGACCAGATCGCCATGGCGGGGTTTGTGCAGGCCCAGGGCCGCATTGGCCTGCGCGATGTCGGCGCGGGTGCAGCCGCAAGGATAGGCGTGGCCGCTGAACACCAGTTGGTCCAGCGCCTGCTGGTAGCGCTCGCCGCGCTGGCTCTGGTAGAGCGGGGGGGCGTCGGGATGCAGACCGCAGGCCGCCAGCTGCGACAGGATGACCTGATCCGCCCCGGAAACGCAACGCGGCGTGTCGACATCTTCGATGCGCACCAGCCATTGCCCGCCATGTGCGCGCGCGTCGAGCCAACTGGCCAGTGCGGCCACCAGGGAGCCGGCGTGCAGCGGTCCGGTCGGCGAGGGCGCGAAGCGGCCGACGTAGCCGGCAGCATGGGGGGCGGGTGCAGGAGGCGGCGGCACGTCTGGCTCGCCAGGGCCGCCTGATGAGGCAGGCATCACAGGATCAGACCTTCATGCAAGTCCACCAGCGCGCAGCGGGTGGCGGGGCTGGCCAGCTGGTGCAGCCACCAGGTCAGGGCCATGCCGGGCGGCGTGTTGCCCTGGCGCCAGGCGTAGTGCGGGCGTGAGATGCGCGGGGGGCCTTCCACCTGTTTGTGCACCAGCCGTCCCGCGGCGATGTGCGGCCGCACCATGGGCTCGGGCAGGAAGCCGCAACCCATGCCGCGCAGCTGCGCTTCGAGCTTGGCGGCCATCGAGGGCAGGGTCAGCACATCCTGCCCGGGGGCGATGCCGACGGTCATGGGCGCCAGATTGCGGGCCGTGTCGGCCACGGCGATGATGCGGTGCTGGGCCAGGACCGTCGGCGACAGCGGCTCCGCGGCCTCGGCCAGCGGGTGGTGGGGCGCCACGGTCAGGATGAAGGGGTACTCGCCAATGGGCTCCAGGCGCACATCCGGGTGCGTGGCCCGGTCGGCCGTGACGCCGATGGCCAGGTCCGCCTGCCCAGACGACAACGCTTCCCAGGTGCCCGTCAGCACCTCGCTGCGCATGCGCAGGCGCGTGGGCGGCTTGAGCGCATAGAAGGCCTCCATCAGGTCGAAGACCGCATGCGGCGCGATGGCCTTGTCCACGGCCACGGTCAGCTCGGCCTCCCAGCCGGAGGCCACCCGTTTGACACGGTTGGCCACGGCGCTCATCTGCTGGAGCAGCAGGGCGCCCTCGCGCAGCAGCTCTTCGCCAGCCGCGGTAAGCCGGGCCTGGCGGCTGCGGCGGTCGAGCAGCAGCACATCCAGCGCGTCTTCGAGCTGCCGCACGGTGTAGGTCAGGGCCGAGGGCACCTTGCCCAGTTCGCGGGCGGCCGCGGCGAAGCTGCCCGTGCGCGCGATGGTCGCCATCATCTGCAGGGCTTCCGGGGTCAGGGCTTGGCTGCGGTCAGGCATGGTGAAAGCTCAAGGGCGGCGCAATTCAAATTCCTTGAATGATGCCATCAGTCCGCCTCAGCCCTGAGGCAGCCCTGCCGCCCTACAGTGAAGCCATGGTCGGCACATCGCCGGCCTCATCCGAAGAAGGAGTCCACCATGCTGACACTGCGCCGATCCGACGAACGTGGCTATGCCGACCACGGCTGGCTGCAGAGCTTTCACAGCTTCTCTTTCGCGGATTACCATCATCCCGCCCACATGGGCTTCGGTCCGCTGCGCGTGATCAACGATGACGTGATCGCCCCGGGGCGCGGCTTCGGCATGCACGGACACCGCGACATGGAGATCGTGACCTATGTGCTCGAAGGCGCGCTGTCGCACAAGGACAGCCTGGGCAATGGCGCGGCCATCCTGCCGGGCGACGTCCAGCGCATGAGCGCCGGCAAGGGCATCCTGCACAGCGAGTTCAACGACGCCGCCGAGCACCGCACGCACCTGCTGCAGATCTGGATCGAGCCGATCGAGAAGGGCCTGCGCCCCGGTTACGAGCAGAAGAACTTCAGCGCCGCGGACAAGCGTGGACGCCTGTGTCTGGTGGCCTCGCCGGATGGCCGTGAAGGCTCGGTGACCATCCATGCCGATGCCAGCCTGCGGGTCGGCTTGTTCGATGGCGCCGAAGAGGCCGCCTTGGCGCTGGATCCTTCACGCAAGGCCTATGTGCACGTGGCCCGTGGTGAGGTGGTGGTCAACGGCCAGGCACTGGGTGCGGGCGATGCGCTCAAGCTCGAAGGCGAGTCGGCCCTGAAGATCGAGCAGGGGCGCCAGGCCGAGGTGCTGGTTTTCGACCTGGGTGTTTGAGTGAAGCAGCACTCAGCTTTGCTGCGCTTCGAGCGTGTAGGCCGCGTGCTCGTCCTGCCCGATGGTTTCGACCAGCCAAGGCAGGGCTTGCGCCAGCTGGTCGTAGAGCGTCCAGGGCGGGTTGATGACGAACATGCCACTGCCGAACAGGCCCATGCCATCGCGCTCGGCGCCCTTGACGCGCAGCGTCGCATGCAGCCAGTCGACCTTGGGCAGCTCGGCCGCCAGGCGCTTGAGTTGGGCAGGCAACTGCTGCGACTCACGGCGCGCCACCTCGGGGTACCAGATCGCGTAGGTGCCGGTGGCGAACTTGGCCGTGGCGTCCTTGAGCGTCTGCGTCACGCGGCGGTAGTCATCCTTGTTCTCGTAAGGCGGGTCGATGTGGACCAGGCCTCGGCGGGGCGGGGGCGGCAGGCAGCCCTTGAGCGCGGCAAAGCCGTCCACACCCTGGATGCTGACGCCGCGCTTGACCCCAGCGAAGTGGTCCTGAAGCAGCTTGATCTCGGTGGGATGCAGCTCGAACAGGCGCAGGTGGTCGCCCTCGCGCAGCATCTGGGCGGCCAGTTGCGGCGAGCCCGGATACCAGCGCAGTTCATCGCCCTGGTTGACGGCGGCGATCTGCTTGAGGAAGGCCAGCACGGCCTTCGGCATGGACTTGTCCTTGCGCAAAGGCCACAGCGTGGCGATGCCGCTGGCCGACTCGCCGCTCTTGGTGGCGTAGCCGCTGCTGAGGTCGTAGAGGCCTCCACCGGCATGGGTGTCGACCACCCAGAAAGGCTTGTCTTTCTGAAGCAGGTGCTCGAGCAACTGCACCAGCACCATGTGCTTGAGCACATCGGCGTGGTTGCCCGCGTGGAAGCCGTGTCGGTAACTGAACATCCGCCAAGGGTAGCACGCGGCTTCTTTTGGCATCCCTTTGCTGCAAGATGGCGCCGGTGCAGGCCGGCGGCCCGTCTGTCCTCATTCCGTAGCCTGCAACAAAACATGAACAGAAAGGTGTTGTATGTCGTTTGACCGATCTTCCGCCCCCGTCCGTCTGCTGGCCATCTCCGGCAGTTCGCGCACTGGCTCGCTCAACCGTCAATTGGTGGAGCTGGCCGCGCGCAAGGCGCAGGCCCTGGGTGCGGAGGTCACCTTGGTGGACCTGCGCGATCTCGATTTGCCCCTGTATGACGAGGACTGGGCCACCCGCAACGGCAAGCCCGCGGGCGCCCTGAAGCTGCGCGAGCTGTTCGCCAGCCACGATGGCCTGCTGCTGGCGAGCCCCGAATACAACACCTTGCCCACGCCCCTGTTGCTCAACAGCTTCGACTGGCTGTCGGTCCTGCCCGCAGGCGATGGGCAGTTGGGTGGCACGGCCACCACAGCCGGCATGCCGGTGGGCCTGATGGCCGCATCGCCGGGGGCATTGGGCGGCCTGCGCGGTCTGCCGCTGGTGCGCGTCTACCTGAGCACCAACTTCGCGATGGTGGTGGTGCCCGAGCAGCTGGGCGTGCCCCAGGCCGATCAGCAACTGGGCGATCCGAACGGGCTCAAGAAGCCCGAACTGGACGCGGTGCTGGACAAGCTGGTGGCCTCGGTGGTGCGCCAGGCGCGCTGGCGCAAGCAGGGCGCCTGACCGCCGGCGCGGTCAGCGCAAATTTCAGCGCATGCCCAGGAAAGCCTGCAGCACCTTGAGGGTGGTCTGCGGGTCTTCTTCCTGGGGGAGGTGGCCCAGGCTGGGGAAGGTCACCAGCTTGCACTGCGGGATGTCGCGGCAAAAGAGTTTGCCCTGGTCGGGCGAGATCATCTCGTCCTTCTCGCCCCACATCACCAGCGTGGGCTGCTGCACCCGCCCGATCAGCGCGGCATTCGAGCCGAACTGGGCCTGGTCCATGCGCTGGAACAGCGCGCGGCGGTTGCCCACGCGCAGGTTCAGCTCGAAATAGCGATCGACCTTTTCCTGCGTGGCTTTGTCGTGGTCGCCGAACACGCTGCGCACGCTGGTCTCCACCAGGGTGCGCGGCAAGATGCGCTCGGACACCCAGCGCAGGCCGCGCATGGCCGCGATCTGGAAGGCGATGGGCATGGACAGCACCGAAGGCTGGTAGCCGTCCGAATCGATCAGCACCAGCTTGCGCACCCGCTCGGGCGCCAGCACGGCGGTCTGCCAGGCGATCTCGCCGCCCAGCGCATTGCCCACCAGGATCACATGCTTGACGTTGAGGCTGTCGAGCAGGCGCAGCACGAAGCGCGTGTAGGCATCGATGCGGTAGTCGCCCTGAGGGCTGGGGCCGGTCAGGCCGAAGCCGGGCAGGTCGACGCTGATGACGCGGCGCTCGCCCCCCAGGGCCGCCTGCCATTCCTCGAAGGTGTGCAGGCTGGACGACATGCCGTGCAGCAGCAGCAGGGGGTTGGGGTCGTCGCGCGGGCCGGTGTCGCGGATGTGGACCTGCATGCCATCGAGCTCGATGAAGCTCGAGGGCTCGGGCGCCCAGCGCGCGACCAGCTCCCCGAGTTGCCGATCAGGCTCCCAGGTGGCCGCCACGCCGATGGCGACCACGATGCCCAGGATGATGGCGCTCCACCAAAGTCTTTTCAGCCAGTTCATCCGCGGATCATATGACGTGGCCGATCAGGCCACGCTGCCCTTGGCGGCGGTCGGGCGCGGCTTGTTCATGCGGCGCACCTGGCGGATCACGACGGCCTGGTAGGACGCGCCCAGCAGGCGCACCAGCTTGTCGAGGAACTTGGCATCGTTGCCCACCAGCACGCGGCGGGCGTTCTTTTCGACGGCCGCCAGGATCTGCAGCGCGGCCGAATCGGCCGTGGTCGCGTTGATCAGCTTGTTGGCCTGGCGCTTGTGCGATTCAATGCTCTTGCCCGTGAGCTTTTCCATCACCGGGTCGACCTTGCCGGCCAGCGCGATGTTGGTGGCGATGCCGCCCGGGTGCACGCAAGTGGCGCTGACGGGTGCGCCTTCCATCTCCAGCTCCATGCGCAGGGCTTCGGTGAAGCCGCGCACCGCGAACTTGGCGGCGTTGTA
>CAYPUS010000192.1:0-6385 GCA_964413815.1 uncultured Aquabacterium sp.
TCTCGCTCATCGTGGCGATGACCTGCGCCATCACCTCGCCGCCATGTTCGGCCGCCTGGCTGGCCGAGCCGGCCAGCTGGGTGGCCTGACGTACGGTGTCGCCGTTGTGTTTGACGGTGCTGGTGATCTGCTCCATCGAGGCCGCGGTCTGCTGCAGATTGGAGGCTTGCTCTTCGGTGCGCTGCGACAGGTCGTGGTTGCCGGTGGCGATCTGGCTGGCCCCGCAGGCGATGTTGTCGCTGGCGCGGCGCACGGTCGACACCACCTTGGCCAGGCTGGTGTTCATGCGCTGCAAGGCGGCCAGCAACTGGCCGGTTTCGTCCTGCGCTGTGGTGTGTTCCAGCTGGGTGCTCAGATCGCCCGATGCCACGGTTTCAGCCACCTCCACGGCGCGGCGGATGGGCACGATGATGCTGCGGCTGACCAGCGTGCCCAAGGCCATCAGCACCACGGCCGAGATCAGGGCGGCGGCCACGATCACCATGTGGGCTGTGCCGGCCATGCGCGTGCTGCGGGTCTGCGTCGCCTGGGCGCCGGTCTCGATGAGCTCGCTCAGCTGGGCCATCTCCGCTTCCAGGGCCTTGAACGAGGTCATGAAGTCGGGGTAGCGTGCCTGCGCAGCGGCCACATTGGTGAAGGCCTGTTTGGTGACCTGCGTGGCGCTGTCGATGTAGGCGCTCAGGGCCGGGCGCACACGCTCGGTGGCCGCCTGCACTTGCGGCGGCAGCGGCAGCGCCTGGAGCGCCTCGATCGCGGTGCGGAAGGTGTCCGCGTGCTCGTGCAGATCGGCCTCGACTTCGGCCTGTTGCGCGAAGCCGGGCTGCTGGCCGGCCATCAGGGCCGACAGCACATCGCCGCGCAGGGCGTCGTGCATCATGTCGGCCTGCAGTTGGTGCCGCAGCGCGCTGCCGTCGGTGGTGATGGCGGCAGTGGCCTGGTTGAGCCGGCTGACGGTGAGGTAGCCGGCGGTGCCCATGGCCAGGACCAGGCCCAGTCCGATGAGGCTCAGGCCGAGCAGCTTGTGGCGGATGCTGAGGTTGCCAAGTTGGAACATCGTTGTACTCCTTGGCAAGCGTCAGAAGCGGACCGACAGGCCCATGCCCCACTGGAAGTCGGGCGTGTGGCGGTTCGCGCCCCACGACAGCGACACGTCCACCTGCACGTCCTGCGTCAACTGATACGTCGCGCCCGTGTCGTAGGTGACTTGGGACCCGCCGTTGCGCTCGGAGGTCAGTTGCTGCCCGGCGATTTCGATGAAGGTGCTGAATCGGTCGGTCCAGCCTTTGCCCAGCGTGACCGCTGCGATGCCCGCGGTGAAGCGCCGGCCATCCTCGTTCTTGTCCACCAGCACGCCGGGCATCAGGCCCAGTGAGAAGTCATGGGGCAGGTCCCATTCGGCCACCATGCGCAGGGACGGGCGCACCCCATCGCCATGCAGGTCCCGTGCGCCGCTGGGAAGGTCCGCATGCAGCAGCCATGCGATCGCGGGGGCGCCGCTGTCGCTGGCGTCTTGCATGTGCCATTTGACCCCCAGGGCCAGATCGCTCATGCCCTGGATGCGTTCGCTGGTGGCCAGTGCCCGGTCCTCGCTGCGGATCCGGGCGTAGCCATCGGTCTCCACGCGCAGCTCCCAGGTCTCGCCCAGGCCCATGCGCAGCAGCGTGGGGGTGGTGCTGACGCGTGTGCGCCTGTCCCCGTCGCGGTCGGTTTCACGGGCGAAACCCGTTTCGATCTGGAGCCGTCCCTTGCCGACGACCGAACTGGACTCCACGAAGTCGGGGCGGTCTGTGGCGATGCTGTCATCCTGCGCATGGGCGCTCAGGCAGCAGGTGCCGAGCAGGGCGGCGAGCACCGCGGCCACGGGGCGGCGTTGGCGGGAGGGTAAAAGAGGCATGGACATGCGGCATCCTTCGTCGATTTCGGGGACAAAAAGGGACTTGCCTGTCGCGCGCGGGGCGCGGGTGCAAGGGGGCGGCATTGGCAACGACATGCGCGCGAAGGCAGCACGTCGCCGTTGTCTCTTCGGAAAAAGGTGGCGCGGCGCCTGGGGTCAGGCGGCGCGTTCCTCACTGTCTTTATTTATATAGAGTTTCGGAAAAACCGAAGCGGCCAGGCAATGCCTGGCCATTTGCATGACTTACTTGTGGTTCCAGCCAAGTTGGCTGGAAATGCGCAGCGCGGTGCTCTTGAGGGCCTCGCCCCACTCCGGGCTCATGCGCAGGGTGGGCACGTTCAGGGCCAGGCTGGCCGCCACTTCGCCGCGGTCGTTCCAGATGGGCGCCACGCTCATCTGCATGTTCGGGTCCTGCGTGTCGCTGTCCTGTGCCACGCCGGCCTGGCGGATGAGGGCCAACTCGGCCTGCAACTGGTCGACACGGGGCCCGGGGCCGGCGGTGAGGAGCTGGAGGGCCTGGGCGCTGTCTTGCAGCAGCAGGACCTTGCCGGCGGCGCAGCTTGTCAGCGGCACGCGCAGGCCCATCACCCGGGTGACCTGCACGCCGTTGCGTTCGGAGACGGTGCGTTCGATGCACAGCGCGTCTTCATCCTGGCGGGCGAAGAGCGAGACCGAGTGACCGGTCAGGCGGTGCAATTCCTGCATTGGGCGCATGGCGATGTCGCGCACATCCAGGCGGTTGCGGACCAGGTTGCCCAACTCGAGCAGACGCAGGCCCAGGCGGTAGCTGCCGGGGCCGGAGCGCTCGACGATGCCGCAGACGGCCAGGTCGTTGAGGATGCGATGAGCGGTAGAAGGATGCAAGCCCGTCTGTTCGCTGATCGATTTCAGGGACTGTGCATCACTTTCCTGCGCCAATGTGTTCAGAAGATTGAACATTCGGCTCAGGACCTGGATCGAAGTGTCGGATTTGACGTCGCTCATCGGGTATTTCCTTCCGTGAGAAGGGATTTTGGTAGGTGAGATCCCCACTCAATCGGCGAAATACGCTGTGCCTTGAGCGCATTTCCCTTCGCCGGTCATGCCGTTTTCGGCATTTCATAACGCCCTATGCACATAACCAGACCATCCGCGCCAAATGTCTCGGTCTTTTCGGTCGCATTGCCGGCCGCCTTTTCCCGCGCCGTTGGTGCCGGGGTGCCCCGTTTGAGGGGCCGCAGTGCGGCCGTTCTGGTGGGTGCGGCGCTGTGGGCGTGGTGCGCGCAGGCGCTGGCCGAGCCGGCCGCCTCCGCGGTGGAAGGCCGCGCCGTCTCGGAGCAGGCGCAGGCCACGCCGGTGGCCAGGCCGTCCTTGCCGTCCAGCGGTGCCAGTCAGGCGGCGTCGGCCGCGGCCGCCAGCGCATCCGCGCCGGTGCGCCGCTGGGCGAGTGCGCCGCGGGTTTTCGGTCGCCTGACGGCCGCGGACATGGGTATCGTCATCAACGAGGACGATCCCTATTCTGTCGAGGTGGGCACCTACTACGCCCGGGCCCGCCGCATTCCAGCGGCGCGCATCCTGCGGGTCAAGCTGCCGGTCAAGAGCACGCTGTCGAGGTCCGAATTCGAAGCCTTCGCCAAACGCGTCAACAGCCATTTTGGACCTCGCACGCAAGGCTTGGCGCTGGCCTGGCGGCAACCCTATGCGGTGGAGTGCAATGCCATCACCGGCGCCCTCACCATGGGCTTCGACGGCAGCCTGTGCGAGCACACCTGTTCGCCGAGCCGGCGCTCGAGCTACTTCGGCTCTGCCTCGACGCAGCCCTTCAAGGACCACAAGATGCGCCTGAGCATGTTGCTGGCCTCACGCGATGTGGAGGCGGCCAAGGCGCTGATCGACCGCGGGGTGCGCTCGGACGGCACGCTGGGCTTGCGCGGCGGCTTGCCAGTGCGCGCCCATTTCGTGACCACCAGCGACACCGTGCGCAGTCAGCGGCAACTGCTGTTTCCGCCGGCCGGCCTGGTGCCGCGCTTCGGCATCGACGTGGTGCTGGATCAGACCGATGCCCTGCGCAACGCCGACCGCGTGCTCCTCTACATGACGGGGCGAGCAACCGTCGAAGGCCTGGACACCATCGACTTCGTGCCCGGCGCGCTGGCCGACCACCTCACTTCTTTTGGTGGCGCGCTGGACAAGTCGCACGGGCAGATGAGCGCCGAAGCCTGGCTGGATGCCGGCGCCACCGCCAGCTACGGCACCACCAGCGAGCCTTGCTCGCACCTGCAGAAGTTCCCCAATCCCCAGGCCCTGATGCTGTTCTACGTGCAGGGCGCCACCGCGATGGAGGCCTACTGGAAGAGCGTGCTGTGGCCGCAGCAGGGCCTGTTCATCGGCGAGCCGCTGGCGGCGCCGTTCTCCCGCGCGCCGGCGCGTTGAGGCATTGACGCGCGCTCAACGCAGCAGACCCCAGCGCACCTGTTGCGCGATCCACCACTTGCGAAGCGGCGTGAGCACGATGCGTTCGTGCAGCACCCGCTCGCCTTGCTGCACGATCTCATCCATCTGACGCAGGTGGATGTGCGCCAGGACCACCAGCGGCTTGAGGGCCTGGGCCTCGCGGGCGGGCAGGGCGCGGCAGGCGGCCAGGGCCTCGCGCAAGATCGTGGCGGCCCGTTGCCGCAGGTGCGCCAGCAGCGCCGGCAGGCCTTGCGGTGCCGCACCGGATTCTGGCTTGCTCAGTTGGTGCGCCCGGACTTCATGCTGCTGCAGCACGTCGATGGCCACATTGATCCAGCCAGCGCGTGCGTCCTGCCCCAGCCGGGCCAGTTGATGCGCCAGCCGCAGCCCCAGGCCGAACTGGCCTGCCGCCTGGATCGCCGCCTCGCTTTGCGCGCCCGTCAGCCTGGCTACGCCTTCGCAGGCCAGACCGGTGGTTGTGCGCGCATGACGCAGCAAGGTGGCCTCGTCCAGCCAGCGCGTCTGATGAACCAGTTGCAGCAGGCCGTCGAGCTGGCCCATCCAGCAAGGCCAGTCGGGCAGGGCGCCCGGCGGGGCCACGCGGCCTGGCGCCAACAGCTGGGTCATGAGGGGGTGATGCGGATGCCCTCGGCTGGCTTCTTTCAACTCCTGCTGCCACCAGCGCAGCTTGGTCTCGGCCACGCCCGGGTCGCTGACTTTCATGGGGATCTGGGCGGTCTCGTGCCACCAGCGCAGCCAAAGGGCCAGGGCCGGGCGGGCTGAGGCGGGGGCTGCGGCCAGCGCGTAGTAGAGGCTGCTGCCAGGGCGGGGAAATGGATCCGTGTGGGACGGCGCGTTAGAAGTCATATCGATGCCAAATCAGCGGGGCCGTATTGTCTCAATAGCAGAATTGACAGATACGGATTTACGCCTAACATTACTGACCCGCGAGTCAGTTACGCTGCGGCTCCCCCGAAAAACAACGGCGTTTTGTCACGATCACAATATGAAATACAACGCGCACCGGATCTCGATTTCCGTGTTCACCGCCGCGGCGCTGCTGCTGGGAGGCTGAAGCAAGCAAGAACCCCAGGTTGAACCCATCCGTGCCGTGCGAACCTTGATGATCACGGAAACGGGGGGCGTGATTGAGCGGGAATTCTCGGCCGATATCCGCGCCCGCACCGAATCCCGTCTCGGTTTCCGTGTGCCCGGCAAGGTGGCCCGCCGTCTGGTCGAATTGGGACAATCTGTGCGCGCCGGCCAGGTTTTGGCGCAACTTGATCCCCAGGATCTGCGTTTGCAGCAAGATGCCGCCCGCGCCGGGCTGGCTGCCGCCGAAGCCAATGCGCTTCAAGCGATTTCGGATCTCAAGCGTTTCACCGAACTCAAGAACGAGGGCTTCATCAGCGCAGCCGAGCTGGAGCGCCGCGCCACCGCGCAACAGGCCGCCGAGGCGGGCCTTCGCCAGGCCCGTGCGCAGGCCGGCGTGCAAGGCAACCAGACCAGTTACGCGGCCCTGACGGCCGATGCACCGGGCGTCATCACATCGGTGGATCTGGAGCCGGGGCAGGTGGTCAACGCCGGCACGCCGGTGCTGACACTGGCGCACGATGGTCCGCGGGATGCGGTCTTCTCGGTGCCGGAAGACCTGGGCCAGACCGTGCGCCCGCTGGTGGGCAAGCCGGGTGCGATCAAGGTGCGCCGTTGGGGCAGCTCGGAGTGGGTGTCCGCGACCGTGCGCGAGGTGGCCGCCGCCGCCGATCCGCTCACCCGCACCTTCCTCGTCAAGGCCGATGTGGGCAAGGCCCCCGGCTTCGAGTTGGGCCAGTCGGCCAGTGTCGCTTTCAACACGCCGCTGCGTCACGCGGGCGGCGTGCGCGTGCCTGTGCACGCCCTGACCGAGCGCGGCGGCCAGTCCGCCGTCTGGGTGCTCGATGGCCAGACCATGACCGTCAAGCCGCAGCAGGTCCGCACGGCCGACATCACCGGCAACGTCGTGCTGGTCTCGTCCGGCCTCACACCGGGCCAGGAGATCGTCACCGCAGGCGCGCACAC
>CAYPUS010000193.1:0-6352 GCA_964413815.1 uncultured Aquabacterium sp.
TGTTGGCGTCGGTGGCCAGGAAGCCCAGCATGGTGGCCATATTGGGCTTGATCATGCCGGCGCCCTTGCTGATGCCCGTGATGGTCACGGTCTGGCCGCCGATCTGGATCTGGCGGCTGTAGGCCTTGGGCAGGGTGTCCGTGGTCATGATGCCTTCGGCGGCCACGGCCCAGTTGTCGGGCTTGGCATCGGCCAGCGCGGCGGGCAGGCCGGCTTCGATGCGGTCGGTGGGCAGCACTTCCATGATCACGCCGGTCGAGAAGGGCAGGATTTGTTCGGGGGCCACGTCCAGCATGCGGGCCAGGGCGATGCAGGTGGATTTGGCGCGCACCAGGCCGTCGTCGCCGGTGCCGGCGTTGGCGTTGCCCGTGTTGATCACCAGCGCGCGGATGTCGTTGTTGGCCGTCAGGTGGGCGCGGCACACCTGCACCGGGGCGGCGCAGAAGCGGTTCTTGGTGAACACGCCGGCCACGGCGCTGCCTTCATCGAGCGTGATGACGGTCAGGTCGCGGCGGTTGGCCTTGCGCACGCCCGCCATCGTGATGCCCAGCTTGACGCCGGGCACGGGGTGCAGATCAGAGGGATTGGGGGCGGACAGGTTGACGGGCATGGTGGGCGGCTTTCTACTGGCTCGGGCAAAGTCCGCTGATTTTGCCGCAGATGTCTGCCGGATCCCACCTGTCCGAGGTGCCGTGCGCCGGTGAAGGGCCGCCCGCGGGGCCGTTTCACCGGATTTTCAGGGGCTGATCACCAGTCCAGTTCGACGTTGTTGCTGCACTCGGGCGCGGCCTGGTAGACGCTGCAGCGCACCCGCTTCATGAACTTCAGGCCTTGCTTGTCGTAGTAGCCCTTCTGGGCCAGCTCGACGCGCAGTTCGCGCTGGTTGTTGACGAACTTCAGCGCTTCCTCGGGCGGGAACTCGACCCACACGTTGGCCGGGATGCCGGTCTCGGCCTTCTTGACGGTGGCCAGGATCTCGTCGAACTGGCTGACCCAGTATTGACGCGACTGGACGCCGAAGCCCTCGGGGATCTTGCTGCGCTCGAACACCAGCTGCAGCGTGCTGAAGGTCAGGGGGAAGCGGTTGACGCCGCCATCCTTGCCCACGCCCTTGTGGATCTCCAGCGGCTGGTAGGCCACGGCCGGGGCGAAGACCATGTCGGTGGCGCCATTGTTGAACTTGCTCACGAAGGTCTTGGTGTCGACCGAAACGGGCTGCGCGCCGACCTTGGCGATCAGGTAGGCCTGGGACTTGTCGTGGTCGAAGGCCGGCATGCGGGTGCCCGCGAAGCCCTTGGTGAACAAGGTCTTGTCGCGCACCATCACGTAGATCGGGCCCATGGTGATGGCGCCGGCCATCTCCCAGCGGTCCTGCACGGCGAGCTTGGACGCCTGGGGCGAAGCCAGCACCTGCATGGCCTTCTGGATCACCTGGTAGCTGGCGTCGATGTCGATCTTGCCGTCGCGCATGATGGTGACCGCGCCGCCCGTGTCCATGGTGGCCGTGACCGGGTTGTAGGGACGGGTTCGGATCGATGTGGCCAGCAGGCCGGCGCACTGGCCGACCTTGAAGTCCTCGGCCGCGACGGTTTCGTCGGTGTAGGCCTTGAGCTTGAGGTCGACCCCGTGTTTGGCCATGGCCAGGGCATAGCTTTTGGCGGCATCGAAGATCTGGCCGCCTTGGCCGATCGGATCCCAGACGCAGACGCTGATCGGGGCGGCCGCGTGGGCGGCGATGGCCAGGCAGGACAGGGCGCCGCCGAACAGGCTGGCGGCCAGCCGCTTGGCGGGGGCGTGTTTCATGGACATGTCATGGTCTCCAGCTGGTTTTGTGGCTGGGATCACTTGCGGATCCCTTCAGAATCACTTGGGCGCCGGGCCCATCCAGTTGAACAGCCAGGTGTGCAACTCGGGGAATTCGCGCGTGGCCAGGGGGGCGAAGGACACGATGGCCAGGCCCAGGGTCATCACCGCGCAAGGCAGGATCCAGCGCTCATAGCGGCGGTAGAAGGACTTGTGCGCCACTTCGCGGTCCGCCTCGTCGATGATGTCGTCGCCCACCACCTGCCGCGCCAGCAGTTGGTTGAGCGCCACCGGTGGCATCAGGTAGCCCAGCTCGAAGGCCACCATCACCATCATCCAGAAGTGAACCGGGTCGACGCCGCTCTTGTAGGCCAGCGGCGCCAGCGAGCCCGACACCAGGAAGATGGCACCCAGCGGCTCCATGAACATGCCCAGGAAGACCAGGGCGATGGACATGAAGGCCATGGCCGTCCAGGCGCTGGCGAACTGGTCGGGGGCCAGGTGGATGATCTCGGAGCGCTCGATCACGCCGCCCATGGCCTGCGACAGCAGGATCAGGTACATGTAGCCGCCCAGGTGGGTGACCGATTCGTTCGTGGCCACGCGCACCGAGGACAGCGTCGTGGTCTCGCGGTGCATCGCGAAGGCCAACTGGTGCGAGTCGGGGCCGATGTGGCGAGCCAGCAGGAACTTGTCGATCGCCACGATCAGCAGCAGCATCACCGGCATGATGATGGGCGCTGAGATCTCGTTGAGCGGCGTGTTGAGCACGTTCGAATAGAACAGCGTCACGGCGAAGGCCACCGCCACATAAGGCAGCAGCGCAGGCACCTGGCGCAGCATCGCGGGCACGGCTTCGGCGGGCGATGCGACGTTGACGGTGTGCTGCTCCCGGCGCATCTGCGAGGCGATGAAGAACAGCGAGGACGTCAGCAGGAAGACCCACAGGCCCCAGTGGTAGAGCTCGTCGCTGGTGACCTGGCGGTTGACGGCCACGATGGCGACGATCAGCAGACAGGGGCGCAGCACCACGCCCAGCGAGCCGGACATGGCCGAGGCCGCCAGCGCGTACTGGCTGGAGCCGCCCACGGCGCGGATCTCGTGGTAGATGATGGCGCCCACGGCCATCACGAAGGCGCCGGAGCCGCCGGTGTTGGCCGTCGGGATGGCGGCGGCCAGCAGGATCAGGTAGGTCAGGGCTTCGGGCGACAGGCGCCACGGACGCACCAGGTTCATGAACAGGTCGACCACCCGCGTCTGCTTGAACAGCATGCCGGCCCAGATGAACAGCGCCAGTTGCAGCGGGATCATCGGGAAGTCCATCAAGGCGTTGATGTAGATGGCCAGGCCCGAGGGGTGATCTTTCAGGAAGAAGTAGACGCCCGCGAAGATCGTCATCGTGCCGGCCAGCGGCATGGTCTTGAGCGCGTGCGTGATGGTGCCCGGCTGGGACTTGTCGCGCGCCTCATGCGGGTTGAACACCTGCCACAGCGTCAGCAGCAGCAAGGTGGCGAACATGGCGATCCAGGCGTAGTGGATGGAGGGGTTCTCCAGCTCGATGCCCGATCCCAAGGAGATCTGGTAGTAGCGCACGCAAGACCACAGCGAGAAGGCCGCGGCCGCCAGCATGGTCCAGGCCTGCACCTTGTAGTCCAGCGCGTAGCGGGCGGGCACCAGGGCGATGTGGTCGTATTCGAGCGTGGTCGCCAGGATCGTGATGCCCATCAGCAGCAGCAGGATCATCGGACGGTTGTCGGTGCCGAACTGGAAGAGGCCGAAGAAGCTGGTTTCGAGCGTGCGGTAGGCGATGACGCCGGGCGTGATGTGCTTGACCGCCTGCTCGTAGATCTGGTGCTTGTAGCGGCATTCGGCCAGCGATTCGGTCAGCGAGGCGCGGACCTTCTCGGGGTCGACCGTGCGGGCGCCGAACAGGTCGTCCAGGTCGGCGTCCTTGTGGGCGTTGGCGGCGGCGACGGCGCGCTCGACCTCCGTGTCGATGTTCATCTGCAGGTTGCAGTCGGGCTTGACCGGGTCTGCGCGCAGCATGAAGTACTGCACGTGGTCGGTCTTGTCGCCGAACATCGTTTCACCGAGCTTGAGCAACTGGCCGTGGATCATTTCCCCGGTGCCGATCACCAAAACCAGCAGCAGCAGGGAGATCGTGGGCAAGCCCACCAGCCACTGCATGAACGGCACTTTGCCAGGCTGTGACGGTGGCGCCATCGTCGTCGTACTCATCGAAATTGTCTCCGGTCGGTCAGGGAAATCGAGCCCTGCTCGCTATGGTTATGGATGCGGTCCGCAAATCTAGCGGATTAGGGTTACCTCTGAACAGAGGGTCAACGATAGATGGCAGACCCCGTGTGATCGGACGCCACGCCGTTGTCCCAGTGAGGCGTTTGGGGTGCCGGTAAACGGTGCGCGAAAATGGCCCCTGAACAAGGGGGTTCCCAAGGGGCAGGTGGCGACGGCGATGCAGGGCTGTGTCATGTCTGGCCCTGGCGTGTGGTGTGCGGCGCACATGGTTCACATGGCCTTGAAGCGGTGGGCATACATGCGGCTGACCTCCAGCGTTTCGCTGCGTCCGCGGATGTGGATGCGCAGCTTGCCGCCCTCGCGGATGACGCGCTCGATGGCCCGCACGTTCACCACCGCGCTGCGGTGAATTTGCCAGAAGCGTTGCGGATCCAGCCTTGGCAGCAGCTCGCGCAGCGGCGTGCGGATCAGCAGCTCGGCGGTGCCGGCGCGTTCGGTGACCAGGCGCACGTATTTGTCGGCCGCCTCGAAGCACAGCACCTCGTCGACCGGCACCATCACCAGGCTTTGGCCGGCGGCGACCTGGATGATGGCCAAGGGCTCAGGACGGGATGCGAGCGCACCCATGTCCATGCCGGGCGGTGGGGCCGGCTCGGGCGGTGGCGCGGCATCGTCAGCGGCCTGCTGGCGCCAGGCGAGCTGGGCCTTGAGCCGCTCGATGGTGGTGCTCAGGCGCGTGGTCTGCACCGGCTTGAGCACGTAATCCACCGCGGCGTGCTCGAAGGCGGCCAGGGCGTAGTGGTCGTAGGCGGTCACGAAGACGACCAGCGGCAGCGGCCGGTCATCGGGCCAGCGCTCCAGGATCAGGTCGGCGGCATCCAGGCCGTTCTTGTCGGGCATCTGGATGTCGAGAAAGAGGATGTCGGGCAGGCCGCTGAGGGCCGCGTCGATGGCGGCCTGCCCATCGGGGGCGGCGGGCAGCAGGCTCAGCTCGGGCCACAGGCGCTGCAGCATGCGCGCAAGGGCTTCGGCAAGCAGGGGTTCGTCTTCGGCAATGAGGGCCAGGGCTTGCATGGCGTCGGTCAGGGTAAGAAGCGGGAAGGCGCGAAGGGCGAGGTCTCGGGTGCCGGCGCGGGGGCGGGCTCGCGGTCGGGTCGCAGCGGGATGCACACGCTCACGCGCGTGCCTTCGCCATCGGGGCCGGGCACCATGTCCAGGCTGATGTCGCTGCCGTAGGCCGATTCCAGGCGCTCGCGCACGCTGCGCAGGCCGAAGCCCGAGCCGCTGGTCGAGGCGTCGTCTTCCGAGAGCGTGCGGCCGCTGTTGACTACGTCCAGCAGCAGATGCTCGCCGACTTGGCGGGCGCGCACCACGATGCGGCCGCGGCCCCGGCTGGCTTCCAGACCGTGCTTGATGGCGTTCTCCACCAGCGGTTGCAGCAACAGGGAAGGGATGTGCACGCCGGCCAGCGGCGCAGGCAGGTCCACCTTGACCTCCAGGCGCGACCCCATCCGGATCTGCATCAAGGCCAGGTAGTCCTCCAGCCGGGCGAACTCATCGCGCAAGGGGTGGGTGAGCGCTCGGCTGCCATTGAGGGTGGCACGCAGGAAGGTGATGAGGTGTTCGAGCATGGCCTGCGCACGCGGCGGATCGGTGTCGATCAGCGCATGCAGATTGGCCAGGGTGTTGAACATCATGTGCGGGTCGAGCTGGGCCCGCAGCAGTTGCAGCTGGCTTTCGATGGCCTGGCGCTGGGCGGCCTCGGTGCGCACCTCGTGGGCGGCCAGGCGCACGCGCATGTAGTCCAGCGTGAAGGTCAGCAGCGCGATGCTGCAGGTCATCACCATGGCCACGCCGAAGGTCAGGGCCTGGTCCTTGAGGGCCGCGTGGCCCGGCCAGGGGATGCTCAGCAGCGCCAGCGCCTGGAACATGCCCACGGCGGTGGCGATGGGCATGCAGACCAGGGCGCACAGCGCGTGGGTGTGCCAGCGCACCAGGCCGTAGACGCCGCTGTGCAGAAAGCGGGGGCGCAACTCGGGCCGGTTGCGCCAGACGGTGCGCGCCTCGGCCAGGAAGACGATGCCCGTCAGCGTCCAGGCCCAGTAGCCCAGGCTCACGGCGTAGGCCATGTAGACGATGAGCGCGCGGTTGCCGTGCGGCCCGGGCGAGACCTTCTCCACCGCCCACATGAACAGGGCGATGGCCACGCTCCACGCCAGGTTGAACCATCCTGTGCGAGGGATGGAGCCGAGAGTGGTCGGGTCCTGGGTCGGGGCTTTCGCGGACATGCCCG
>CAYPUS010000194.1:0-2073 GCA_964413815.1 uncultured Aquabacterium sp.
CACCGTCCATGGAGCCGTGGAACTCGGCCTCGTCGCCCACTTCCTGGCGGCGGCGGCGCGCTTCCTTCTCGTCGATCAGGCCCGCATTGAGGTCGGCGTCAATGGCCATCTGCTTGCCGGGCATCGCGTCCAGGGTGAAGCGCGCGCTGACTTCAGCGATCCGCTCGGCACCCTTGGTGATCACCACGAAGTTGATCACCACCAGGATCGCGAACACGATCAGACCGACGGCGAAGTTGCCGCCGATCAGGAAGTGGCCGAAGGCCTCGATCACCTTGCCGGCCGCGCCCGTGCCGGTATGGCCTTCCATCAGCACCACGCGCGTCGACGCCACGTTCAGGGACAGGCGCAGCAAGGTGGTCAGCAGCAGCACGGTCGGGAAGGCCGCGAAGTCCAGCGGACGCAGCATGGTGGCCGCCACCATCATCACCATGAGCGAAGCGGCGATGTTGAAGGTGAAGAACAGGTCCAGCGCGAAGGTGGGCAGAGGCAGCACCATCAGCGCGAGCACGCACACGACCAGGATGGGCGCGGCCAGCACCTGCACGTTCTTCTGCTGGGCGCCGAAAACGGCCTGGAGTCTGAGCAACATCGGGTTCATGCTTTGGGCTTCCGAATCGTCTTATTGGTCTTGTCGTGCGGGATCGAGCTCTGCCGGCACGTCCAGGTCAGGCAGGTTGCCCGGCATCGGCGAGTTGCCGGCCAACGCATTGCGCAGCTGGAACACATAGGCCAGCACCTGCGCGACGGCGCTGTACAGCGCGACCGGCACTTCCTGGTCGATCTCGGTGTTGGCGTAGAGCGCACGCGCCAGCGGCGGGGCTTCCAGCACGGGAACCCGGTTCTCGGTGGCGATGTCGCGGATCTTGAAGGCCACCAGATCGAGGCCCTTGGCGACCACGCGAGGCGCGCCCATCGAGGCCTCGTCGTACTTCAGCGCCACGGCATAGTGGGTCGGGTTCATGACGACCAGATCGGCCGTGGGCACGGCCGCCAGCATGCGGCGGCGGGCAGCCTCGCGCATCTTCTGCTTGATCTTGCCCTTGACCTCGGCATTGCCCTCTTGCTGCTTGAATTCGTCCTTGACTTCCTGATGGCTCATCTTCATCCGGTTGGCGAAGAGGAACTTCTGCAGCGGCCAGTCGATGAGGGCGAAAGTGGCGATCACCAGCAGCATGGAGCCCAGCACCTGCGCCAGGGTCATGCCCAGTTCATGGATGGCGGCCGGCAGCGGCTGCGCCAGCAGGCCCACCAGACTCGGCCAGGCCTTGTAGAGGAAGGTGGCGCCGGCCGCACCGAGGATCAGCCCCAGGGCGCTGGCCTTGAGGGCATCGATCAGCTGCTGCTTGGCGAAGATGTTGCCAATGCCCTTGAGCGGATTGAGCTTGCCGAACTTGGGCGAGATCACCTTGAAGGACATCACCCAGCCGCCCGCCATGACGCTGGCCGCGGCCGAGGCCAGGCCCACACACAGGGCGAAGGGCACGATGATCATCAGGGCCTGGCTGGTCCAGGTGCCCAGGCGGTCGAGCATCACCTCGGGGGTGGCCACTGCGCGGGCGTCGAAGCGCAGGCCTGCGGTCAGCAGGCCCTGGATCTTTTCCATCCACCAGGGGGTGAAGCCCATCAGCACACCCGTGGCCGCCAGCACGACCAGAAAGTGGCCCAGATCCTTGGAACGGACAACCTGGCCTTCTTCCTTGGCCTTGGACAGTTTCCGCGCCGAGGCGGGCAACTGTTTGTCTTGGGAGTCCTGGTCTGCCATGAGGGTCGGAGAGCTACTGCGTGAGAGCGATTCTTGGCGACCAGGGCAAATTCTTTAGGCCGATAAGCGGGGTGCGAGGCGGGCTATTCACCCCCCGTTTTGTCTCGCGCAATGCACACCCGAAAGCAAATCGGACCGTTCGTGATGGGTTTCACGAACGGTCCGATCAAGCCCTTTGTCGGGCCGGATGCAACGCCTTCAGGAGGCGCGTTCAACGTTCAATCAATCAAGTGTCAGCACGACCTTGACCGATCCGTCCACGGCGGCCTTGTCGATGTAGCCGATCGCCTTCGGGTCGGCGGCCACGG
>CAYPUS010000194.1:2173-6307 GCA_964413815.1 uncultured Aquabacterium sp.
CCTGATCAGAAAACGAAGTCCAGGCCAAGCGAGAACACGTTGACCTTCTTGTTGCTGTAGTCGGCGGTGCCGGCTGCCGCGGGGCTCACGAAGGCCTGCGTGTCCCGTGCCTGATAGCGCGAGAGCTGGGCCTTGAGGGCCACGTTGTTCATGAAGTCCCAGCGCACGCTGCCGGAGACCTCGCGGCTCTTTTCACCGGTGAACATGTTGCGCGTCTGGCCATAGGCCAGCATGGGCAGCACCTGACCGAAGCGCCAGCCACCGGCCACATAGAAGGCCTGGCTCTTGGCAAGGGGCTTGCCGGCGTAGCCGGTACCCAGATAGATGCTGTCCCAAGGGACGCCCAGATTGGCATTGAGCGGCATCTCGCCCATCTTGCGGCGCGCCCACTCGGCCATCACCACCGCGGTGCCGTTGTCGAACTGGATGCCGGCGCTCGTGAAGTTGTCCTTCAGGTCGTAGGTGACGCCCGGCAGGCTTGCGCCGAACAGGCGCAGGTCGACACCGGGGGTGTGGCTTCTGACCTGCCCTGCCCTCACCATCCAGTCACCGTATTCCAGCGCCACGTTCAGGCCTGCCGTCCACTTGCTGCGATCCTTGATGACCAGGGGGCCGGCCACCGTGCCGCTGGAGACATTGAAGCCGCTCTGGCCATAAGTGGGCTGCACGCTGATGATGGCCGAGCCGGCGGGGATGCGCCAGTTGATCTGCGCACCGTCCAGATTGGTCATGGGCATGCCCGCATAAACGGACATGGGCGCACGCAGCCAGGGCTGCGAATAACCGACATTGCGGGAGTCGGAGATCATGAAGGCCGGCAGCACGACGCGCCCGGCCCGCAGGTCCAGATTGGTGTTGGGCGAGTACTGGGCATACAGCCATTCGAAGCCGACCTCGAAGTCGCTGTTCGAATCACCCGTGCGGTCCACGCGCCGACGCTGGCCCAGCAACTGGCCCGTGACCGAAAAACCATTATTGAAGTTGGCGACGGCCTGCACCCCGAGCTTGGAATCGGTCAGAAAGTCGAAGCCCTTTCGCGCCCCTTTCGACTGATTCATGGAGGAGCGGAACTCGTAGTCCGAGTCATCGGTGACGGTGCCGGCCAGGGTGCCGTAACCGCTCACCTTGAACGTGGTTTCCGCGAAAGAGGAAGGCGAAAACACGCATGCTGCACCAGCACAGGCAAGCCAGGCGGCAGCCGCTGTGGTTCGGCATTGAATCTTCATTGTGTGTGCTCCGAGTGGGGTAGGAAACAAGGCCGGCAGAACCGGCCCATCCGAAACAATTTTTTCGGACAAATTACACCCTACAGAAAAGCACAATCCCCAGTCCAGGGGGAAACACCGAAAACACCCATCTCTTCCAGACCAGCACCACATCTGGCACGGCATCGCACATAAATGCGCGAACATGTGTTGTCTCATGGCAACGCCACACCAAGATGACCGCGCCAAAAACAAACGGACCGCCGTGAATCCCATCACGAACGGTCCGATGAAGCCCGTTGCCGGGCCGACGGCTGCAAGGGCCTTCAGCGCAAAGGCCCGCTCAAGCCTCAGTCCAGTGTCAGCACGACCTTGACCGAGCCGTCCACGGCGGCCTTGTCGATGTAGCCGATCGCCTTCGGGTCGGCGGCCACGGCCTTTTTCACCGCGCCAGCATCGGCCTGCACCGCCGGGGCCTGCCCTTTGCCGGTGAAGACCACGCGCGACCACACGGCCTTGACCTGGGCCTGGTCACGGTCGGTGGCCTTCTTGTAGAAGGCCTCGCGCGTGGCATTGCCCTCCGGCAGGTCGACGGGCTTGAGGTCGAAGCTGCGGCCCAGGTAGATGTTGGCCAGTTGCTCCTTGGAGATGGCGGCGCCACCGGGCCCCGTGATGACGGCGATTTGAGCCTGGGCGGCCACGCAGGCCGTCAGCAGGGACACAGCGGTCAGGGCACGCTTGAATGTCATGTTCATACGTACCTCCTGATCAGAAAACGAAGTCCAGGCCAAGCGAGAACACGTTGACCTTCTTGTTGCGGTAATCCTCGGGGTTGGTCTCGAGCGCTGGCATCACGAAGGCCTGGGGATCGCGGGCCTGATAACGGCTCAGCTGGGCCTTGAGGGCCAGGTTGTTCATGAAGTCCCAACGCACGCTGCCCGAGATCTCGCGGTTCTTTTCGCCGCTGAACATATTGCGCGTCTGACCAAAGGACAGCATGGGCAGCACCGAGCCGAAGCGCCAACCGCCCGCCACGTAGAAGTTCTGGTTCTTGAGCAGGGGCTGCCCAGGGTAGCGCGTGCTCTGGTAGACCGTCTCCAGCATGCCGAGGTTGCCGTTGAGCGGCATGTCGCTCATCTTGCGCTTGGACCATTCCGCCATGACCACCGCGGTGCCGTTGTCGAACTGGACGCCAGCACTCGTGAAGCTGTCCTTCAGGTCGTAGGACACCGCAGGTCTGCTGGCACCGAAGAGGCGCAGCTCCGTGTCGGGCGAACGGCTGGTGAGCTGCCCAGCGCGGATCAGCCAGTCACCGTATTCCAGGCCCACGTTCAAGCCAGCCACCCACTTGGTGCGGTCCTTGAGCACCAGGGAACCGCTTTGGATGCCACTGGAGACATTGAAGCTGCTCTGGCCATAAGTGGGCTGCACGCTGATGATGGCCGAGCCGGCGGGGATGCGCCAGTTGATTTGGCCCCCGTCCACATTGGTCAGCGGCATGCCCGCGTAAACAGACAAGGGCGCACGCAGCCAGGGCTGCGAATAGCCGACATTGCGCGAGTCGGAGATCATGAAGGCCGGCAGCACGACACGCCCGGCCCGCAGATCCAGATTGGTGTTGGGCGAGTACTGGGCATACAGCCATTCGAAGCCGACTTCGAAGTCGCTGTTCGAATCACCGGTGCGGTCCACGCGCCGACGCTGGCCCAGCAGTTGACCCGTGACCGAAAAACCGTTGTTGAAATTGGCGACGGCCTGCACCCCGAGCTTGGAATCGGTCAGGAAATCGAAGCCCTTTCGCGCCCCTTTCGACTGATTCATGGAGGAGCGGAACTCGTAGTCCGCGTCATCGGTGACTGTGCCAGCCAGCGTGCCGTAGCCGCTCACCTTGAACGTCGCTTGCGCAAAAGAGGATGGCGAAAACACGCATGCTGCACCAGCGCAGGCCAGCCAGGCAGCGGCCGCCACTGTGGTTCGGCAGGGGATCTTCATTGTTGTGTGCTCCGAAATGGCAATAGAAAAACAAAAACCGGCAAAGGCCGGTCGATCCGAAACATTTCTTTCGGAAGTACGCACACTACAAAAAGGCCTGATCCTGCGTCGAGGATGAAATACCGGATCGCAGCGATCTCTCTTCACGGCGCAATATCTGCGCGCATGTCGCGCATAAATGCCACCCTGCGCGTGGCCCGGGCGCAACGCCCGCTGGCCCTGTCACTCCATCGAAGCGGGCACCACCGTCCACTGCTGGCGCACGTCCCCGATGCTGTTGACGCTTTCCATGTGCACCGGAAAGCCCCACAGACGGGCCACGTGCTTGAGCACCTCTCGAGTGGTGTCGTGCAGGGGGCGGTTGTTGTGCTGCGTGTGACGCAGCGTCAGGGAACGGTCGCCCCGGAGGTTGACACTCCAGACCTGGATGTTGGGCTCGCGCGAGCCCAGGTCGTACTGGCGTGACAGTGTCTCGCGCAAGGCGCGGTAGCCGCTCTCGTCGTGGATGGCGCTGACCTCGTACTCGCTGTCCTCTTCCTCGTCGCGGATGGCGAAGAGGCGGAAGTCGCGCATCACCTTGGGCGAGAGGAACTGGCCGACGAAACTCTCGTCCTTGAAGTTGCGCATCGCGTAGTCCAGCGTCTTGAGCCAGGCATGCGATTTGGGATCGGCGCCTTCGGCCGAGCCCGCGAAGTCGGGGAACCACAGGCGGTCTTCCTCGGTGGGCTTCTCGCAGATGCGCCGCAGGTCGGTGTACATCGCAAAACCCAGCGCATAGGGATTGAGCCCGCTGTAGGCGCGGTGCCCCACCGGCGGCTGGAAGACGACATTGGTGTGCGACTGCAGCCACTCCATCATGACGCCGTCAGCGAGGTAGCCATCGTCGTACATGGTGTTGAGCAGGGTGTAGTGCCAGAAGGTGGCCCAGCCCTCGTTC
>CAYPUS010000195.1:0-4830 GCA_964413815.1 uncultured Aquabacterium sp.
GCCCGTTGCGCGGCCGCCGAGATGCATGCCGGCTTCGGGGTGCTGCGCAGCATGTGCTCGATGAGTTGCGGCGTGCGCATCACGCTCAATGGCGTGCCGCCTGATCTGCAGGTCGAGCTCGACCGTCTCAGCGAGCTGTGGCTGGAGGGCCTGGCCCGCTTCAAGGGGCCTTTCCTGGCCGGCAGCAGCTTCACCGCCGTGGACGCCTTTTTCGCGCCGGTAGCCTTCCGCGTGCAGACCTATGGGCTGCGCCTGCCGGAGTTGGCCGATGCCTATGTCGCGCGCCTGCTGGCGTTGCCGGGCATGCGGGCTTGGTACGAGGCGGCGCTGCGTGAAGTCTGGCGCGAGCCGGGGCACGATGCCGCCTGCCTGCAATTCGGAGAGTTGCAGGCGGATCACCGCGCTGCGGCGGCGTGATGCCCGAGGGCGGTGAGCCTGTCTTGATCCTTCAAGCGGTCGCCACCGTGTTGCGCCCCGCGTGCTTGGCCGCGTAGAGCGCGGCGTCGGCCGCCGCCAGCAGCGCCGCGTCGTTGTGGGCGGGGCCGGCCTTGCAGCAGGCCACCCCCACGCTGACGGTGACGGTGCCTGCGGTGGGCGAGGACTCATGCGGGATACCCTGGTCCGCCACGGCCTGCCGGATGCGCTGGGCCACCTGGGTGGCGGCATCCAGATCGGCCTGGTGCAGCACGGCGATGAACTCTTCGCCCCCATAACGCGCGATCAGATCGTGCGGGCCGCGCAGGCAAGGCTGGATGGCCTGGGCGACCTGGGCGAGGCAGCGGTCGCCCGCCGGGTGGCCGTAGCGGTCGTTGTAGCGCTTGAAGTGGTCGACATCGAGCATGATGATCGCCACCTCGCGGCCATCGTGCGCGGCACGTTGCCAGACCTGGTGCATGTGCTCCTGGAAGTGGCGGCGGTTGGCCAGGCCGGTTAAGGGGTCGACGCGCGAGAGTTCATGCAGGCGCCGTTGCGCCTCGGCCAGTTCGGCCATCAGGCGCAGGCGCCGCCTTGAGAGCATGTAGCGCTGTCGCTCGTCGTACTCCATGGCGTAGTTGGCCATGAGCGTGAACACCGCGGTGGCCGCCACCAGGGACATGGCGGGCAACACCAGCCGTTCGTTGAAGGCGGGCACCATTTGCACGCCGACCACGTGCATCGCCAGGATGATCAGGGAGAAGACCACCGCATAGCGGAACCAAAGGCGCTGCACGATGTTGCCGTAGGTGAGGAACACCATGAGTCCCACGTGGTAGTACTGGCTGTCTGGATGCTGGCTCTGCCCCAGGATGTAAGAGACGCAGGACGCCGCCGCCAAGCCGGTGAACAGCACGATGCCTTCCGTGAGGCCGGGGGGCATGTTCTTCAACACCCAGCGCCAGCTCAGGAAGTGCCACACCAGCACCACCACGGCCATGGGCGTGAAGTAAAAAATGCGCAGGCGCAAAGCGATGTCGAAGACGTCGGGGGCCAGCAGGTAGTCGGCAACCAGGAAGCCATTGAAGATCAGCAGAGACAGCAGGCCGCTGATGCTCACATAGCGGTGCCGCGCGGGCCCCCTGTCCTGGTGGAACTGCGTCTCGAGCCGTCCCGGAAAGCGCAGCCTGCTCAGGCCCTGGGTCAGCAGGGCGTCTTCGTCCTGTGCGTCGGCATGGCGTTGGTGGTCCTGGGGCGCCGAAGCGTCCGCGGAGGTGGGATGGGCCGCTGGTGTGGCCGGGACGGATGGGGCCAGGGGCAGGACCTCGGCGCTGCGGGCGACACGGTTGCGCCCATGGAGCTTGGCTTCATAGAGCGCGGCGTCGGCCGCGGCGACCAGGGCCGCAGGCGATGCATGCGGGGCGGTGGCCGGGCGCGCGCTGGCCGCACCGATGCTCAGGGTCACGCAAGGCACATCGGGGGCGCCGCCATGCGGAATGCGCCGCTCGGCGATGCCGATGCGGATGCGCTCGGCCACGGCGTGGGCCGTGGCCATGTCCGCGTGGGGCAGGATGGCGATGAACTCCTCCCCGCCGAAGCGCGCCACCAGATCATGCGGGCCGCGGACAAATTGCCGCAACAGGGCGGCCACCGTCTGCAGGCAGGTGTCGCCGGCCTGGTGCCCATGGTGGTCGTTGTAGCGCTTGAAGTGGTCCACGTCCATCATCAGGAGGGCCACATCCTCACCGCTTTGCTGGGCGCGCGCCCACACTTGCTGCAAAAACGCGTCGGCGTGCCGCCGGTTGGCCAGATCGGTGAGGCTGTCGTGGCGCGAGAGGCGCTCCAGATCCTGGTTGCGTTTGCCCAGTTCGTCGAGCATCACCTGCTCGTGGCGCTGCATCAGCCAGTTGCTGCGCTCTTCGTGCTCGCGCCAGTAGATGCCGTACAGGGTGAACAGCGAGGTGCCGCCCACCACCAGGGCCATCGTGATCATCAGCGGTACATGCTGGTGTGTGATGGCGCCCAGCGCGAAGGTGAACATCGCCAGGAGCAGGAAGTTGATGCGCAGCGCCATCCAGAAGGGCGTCTTGGTCACCCCGCTGTTGTAGAGCAGCGGCAGCGTCAGGCACATCAGATGGGGCAAGGCCAGGTCGTCCTGACTGGCCAGGCTGAGGTGCAGGTGGATGTAGCCGGTGGTGATGGCCATGACCATGGCCACCCATTCCCGCGCGGCCGGACCGAGCCAGCGCAGGCTGATCAGGGCCAGCACATGGACCGGGGTGTACAGGCACAGGCGCAGCACCAAGGCGGTGTGAAAGCTGTCACGGACCATCAGCCAGTCGGTCAACAGCATCCCATTGCCCAGGAACAGCGACAGCAACAGAGAAAGGCGGATGGTATGCAGGCGCTCCGGTGCGATGTCGTGCTGGTAGTCAGCCTCCATCGACCCCGGAAAACGCTGCCAGATGAAGCGGCGCTTGCGCACGCGCTCATAGGCGCTGAGGACGGCACTGGCGCTGGACGAGACAAGGCGGGAGCCTGCGTCTGGGAGGACGGGCTCGGAGGGGACGGTCGGGGCCGGAACTGCCGTGTCGCGCATGCTCATGGATTCAAAACCGCGGGCGCGCAGAACATGCGCCTCATCCGCTTATCGGCACATGCGCGCGGAACTTTTGCACCTTGGAAATCCGGGCATGGGTGTTGCTTGTATACAAGGCGGTACATCACTTGGTACGCAAGTGCATCTCGATGGTGCGACAGGTGGTGGCGGGTGCAACAAGCTGGTGCAAGGAGATGTGCATGTCTATGGATCAATGGAATCGGCGGAGCTGGATCAAGGGCGTCGGTGCGGCGGGGGCCGGGGTGGCGCTGGGCGGGCTGCCCGGGATCGGCTTCGCACAGAAACCACTGACGATCGGGATGATCTATGTCGGGCCGAAGGATGACTTCGGCTACAACCAGGCCCATTACGAAGCCGCGTCGGAAATCCGAAAGTTGCCGGGCATCAAGTTGGTGGGCGAAGAGAACGTGCCCGAGACGCAGGCCGTGCAGAAGGCCATGCAGGGCATGATCTCCCAGGATGACGCGACCCTGCTGTTTCCCACCTCCTTTGGTTACTTCAATCCGCACATCCTCGAGGTGGCCAAGAAGAACCCGCAGGTGCGCCTGGCTCATTGTGGCGGCATGTGGGATGCGGCCAAGCACCCCAAATCGGTGGGGAGCTTTTTTGGCTACATCGACGAATGCCAGTACCTCAATGGCGTGATCGCCGCCCACATGACGAAGTCCAAGAAGATCGGCTTCGTGGCGGCCAAGCCCATCCCGCAGGTGCTGCGCAACATCAACGCCTTTACACTGGGCGCGCGTTCGGTCAAGCCGGACATCACCTGCGCGGTGATCTTCACGGGTGACTGGTCGATGCCGGTGAAGGAGGCGGAAGCCACCAACAGCCTGATCGACCAGGGTGTGGACGTGCTGACCATGCACGTCGACGGCCCGAAGGTGATCGTGGAGACGGCGGCCAAACGCGGCAAGTACGTCTGCGGCTACCACGCCAGCCAGGCCAAGCTCGCGCCCAATGCCTACCTGACGGGCGCCGAGTGGAACTGGGTCACGCCTTACAAGCAGATCGTCGAGGCCGCGCGCACCGGCAAGCCACATCCCAATTTCCTGCGTGGCGGTTTGAAGGAAGGCTTCGTCAAGACCTCGGCCTATGGGCCCATGGTGACAGAAGGCGCGCGCAAGCAGGCCGATGCGGTCAAGGCCGCAATGCTCAAGGACGAGTTCGAGATCTTCTCGGGCGAGATCAAGGACAACACCGGCAAGGTGGTGGTGGCCAAGGGTTCGGTGATCAAGCAGATCGATCCGGTGCTCGAAGGCATGAACTACCTCGTCGAAGGTGTGATCGGCAAGGTCTGACATCAGGGAGTGACCGGCCATGATCCGTGCTGCCCATCTCACCGAAGCCTTCGACAGCGTGGCCTTGCCCATGCTGGCCCTGGCGGGCGCCGTGCTGTTGTTCGGCGGCTTCGTCTGGCTGGGCGGCACCAGCCCCACCGAAACGTGGTTGCTGTTGTTCAAGGGCGCGTTCGGGGACGCTTTCTCGTGGCAGAACACCCTGCAGCGCGCGGCGCCCTTGATGCTGACGGCGCTGTGCGTGGCCATCCCCTACCGGGCCGGGTTGATGGTGATCGGTGGCGAAGGCGCGCTGGTCTTCGGCGGCCTGGCCTGCGCGGGGCTGCCCTATCTGTTGGCGCCGCCCTCGGGCGTGGCGGGCACGGTGATGGTGCTGTGCGCCTCGGCCCTGGCGGGCGCCGCCTGGATTGGCCTGGTCGGCGCGCTGCGGCAGTACCGGGGTGTGAACGAGACCATCGGCTCGCTCTTGATGGGTTACCTCGCCATCGGCCTGTTCAAGCA
>CAYPUS010000195.1:4840-6302 GCA_964413815.1 uncultured Aquabacterium sp.
GTTCAAGCATGTGGTGGAAGGGCCCATGCGCGATCCGGCCAGCCTCAACAAGCCCTCCACGCTGCCGTTGGACGAGACCATCCTGCTGGGCGCCATGCCCGGCTATGAGGTGCACTGGGGGCTGGTGTGGGGCGCCTTGGCCTGCATCGCGGTGGGGGTATGGCTGTATGGCTCGACGCATGGCTTCGCCACCCGGGTGGTGGGGGGCAATGCCCGGTCGGCTCGGTTGGTGGGGCTGCCCAGCAACCGCCTGATCATCACGGCCTGCGCCCTGGGCGGCGCCTGTGCGGGCCTGGCCGGCGGCATCGAGGTGGCGGCGGTGCACACGGCGGCCAATGCGTCGCTGATCGGCGGGCTGGGCTACACGGGCATTCTGGTGTCGTTCGTGGCACGCCACAACCCGCTGGCCGTCATCCCCGTGGCCATCCTCTTCGGCGGCTTTGGTGCGGCCGGCAGTCTGCTGCAGCGCCGGCTCGACCTGCCTGATGCATCGGTGCTGGTGTTGCAGGGCTTTGCCTTCGTGCTGATCCTGGCCAGCGAGGCCTTGCGTGGCCGGCTCGGCGAGTGGCTGCAAAGACCGGTGCCCGCCGCTTCCCAGCCAGCCCATGAAACCAGCCGGATGCGCCTGGCGCGGCTGGCGCGCGAACGTGCCGCGCGCAAGGCCGCGATGAAGGCTGCAATGAACGGCGACCGCAGGGAGGCCGCATGAACGAAGCATCGATGTGGGGCGATGTGCTCATCGCCGTGCTGGGCGGGGCGATCCGGGTGGGCACGCCGTTCCTGTTCGTCAGCCTGGGCGAATGCCTGACCGAGAAGTCCGGTCGCGTCAACCTGGGGCTCGAAGGCGTGCTGGTGCTGTCGGCCATGGCGGGCTTTGGCGGCAGCTACCTGAGCGGCTCGGCCTGGGGCGGCGTGTTGGTGGCGGGCCTGGCGGGCGCCATGCTGGCGATGTTGCATGGGGTGTTGTGCTCCTTGCCCCGGGTCAATGACATTGCCACGGGCATCGCCTTGATGCTGCTGGGAGCGGGCTTGGCCTTCTATCTGGGCAAGCCGCTGATTCAGCCGCAGGCCGCGCAGATTCCGTCCATTGAGTTGGGGACATGGAGTGATTCGCCGCAGGTGCAGGCGGCCTTGCGCATCAACGCCCTGTTTCCCATCGGTGTGGCGCTGGCGGCGGGGATGGCCTGGGCCTTCGCCAACACGCGATGGGGCCTGATCGTGCGCATGGCTGGCGACAGCACCGATGCGGCCCGCGCCCTGGGTTACTCGGTCAACGCGGTGCGCGTGCTGGCCACGACGGCCGGCGGCTTCATCGCGGGGATGGGCGGTGCATCGCTGTCCCTGTATTACCCCGGCAGCTGGAACGAAGGCCTGTCGAGCGGCCAAGGCCTGATCGCGGTGGCGCTGGTGATCTTCGCGCGCTGGCGGCCGCTGGCCTGCTTCGGGGCGGCCTTGCTTTTCG
>CAYPUS010000196.1:0-5433 GCA_964413815.1 uncultured Aquabacterium sp.
TCAGCCCCAAGGATTACCACCGCATCCACATGCCCTGCGATGGCCGCCTCACGCGCATGATTTACGTGCCCGGGGCGCTGTTCTCGGTCAACCCCGCGACGGCGCGTGGCGTGCCGGGCCTGTTCGCGCGCAACGAGCGCGTGGTGTGCGTGTTCGAATCGGCCAATGGCCCCTTCGTGCTGGTGCTGGTGGGCGCCACCATCGTGGGCAGCATGGCCACGGTCTGGCACGGTGTGGTCAATCCGCCGCGCAGCGCCAAGGTGCGCGAATGGCGCTATGACGATCAGCAGATCGCGTTCAAGCAGGGCGACGAGATGGGCCGATTCCTGCTGGGCTCGACCGTCGTGATGCTCTTTCCCAAGGGGCCTTTCAGCTTCAATCCGGCCTGGGCGCCCGCCAAGGGCATCCGCCTGGGCGAGGTGATGGCCAAGCGCCAGTAAGGTCGATACGAGGCCGATGCAAGGCGGGGCCGCTCAGGCCGGCGCGCGCGGGTCAGGCTGGTCAAGCGGCAAGGCCAGGCCGCGCCCGCAGTGGAAGGCGCGCGGCTGCCCGGTGATCGGGTCATCGAAGGCGAGGGACTGCGCCAACAGACGCAAGGGCCGGGAAAAATCCGGTGCCACTTCGGGTGGCAGGGCCGGCAACAACTCCGGATAGATCTGGTCGTTCAGGATGGGCATGCCCAGCGCCGCCATGTGCGCCCGCAGCTGGTGTTTCTGCCCCGTGATGGGTTTGAGCCGGAAACGCCCCCAGCCGTTCGCCTGTTCCAGCAGCTCGATCTCCGTCCGCGCGTTGGGCGCACCTTCCACCTCGTGCATGGCCATGAAGCGCGGGCTTTCTTCCAGCCTGGAGCTGTGCAGCAGTGGAAAACGCAGCGCCGGGTTGATGGGCGCGATGGCCTCGTAGACCTTGCTGACGACACGGTCCCGAAACAGGCTCTGGTAGGCGTTGCGTGTGTGCGGCTGGATGGTGAAGGCCACCAGGCCCGCCGTCTCGCGGTCGATGCGGTGCATGGGCACCAAGGTGTCGATGCCCAGTTTGCGCTTGAGGCGCACCAGCAAGGTCTCTTGCAGGTAGCGACCCTTGGGCGTGACCGGCAGGAAGTGCGGCTTGTCGGCCACGACCAGGTAATCGTCTTGAAAAACCACACGCTCTTCAAAAGGCACGCGGTGCTCGAAGGGCAGGCTGCGCCAGTAATAGACCCGTGTCTGGGAACGGTAAGGGGCATCTGGCGCGATGGGCAGGCCCTGTGCATCACGCACTTCGCCGCGCGCCATGCGGGCGGCCCAGTCGGCCTCCGTCACCGCCGGGATGCGCTCGGCCAGGAAGGCCAGCACCGTGGGCCACGGGCCATGCGGCAAGGCCACGCAACTGGGGCTGACGCCGTTCAGGGTGGGCAGGGCGGGGCGAGACATCAGCTCGCCCGGGGCGCGGCGGGCACGAAGAGCTTAGACCTGCGTACGGTGCTGCTGTCCATCGGGGTTCCTGCTTGCTGCTTGACCGAGGCCGCCCGAGGGGGAGGCTCCTCCGGCCGGCATCATAGTCCGTGCGGCTGCTTGCACCAGGGTTTGGGGGGATGGGTGCCGCTCGTGCTGCCCGGCATACTGAACGCGGTTCGTGAATTGGCGTCCGTTTGGCGCCTTTTGTTTTATGGGGGAGCCATGTCCAGATCCGTTCCAAACGCTCGCAGCCCGCTATGGGCGGCATCGCTGATCGCGGCGCTGTCCGTGGCCGCGACCGGCGCTTGCGCCGCCGAAGACCGCTCGAGCGATGCGAACGTCGCCGTGGCGCCCGCCCTTTGCGGACCGGGGTCCAGGCCCGAAACCGCGCTGCAGGGACAGGTGCCGCTGCAAGACCGGCTCAGTGGGCGCAGCCAGCAGGGCTACGCCTGCAATCTGGAACTGGTGGGGCAATATCAGGGCGAAGGCTCGGCGGTCGTGAGCGCCGTGGCGGGGCATTGCGCCTACATGCCGACGTCCAGTGCGGTGCCGGATCAAAAGAAGTCGCCCGGCGTGCAAGTCATCGACGTGTCCAACCCCGCCAAACCGAAGCTGGCCGGTGCGCTGGCCACGCGCGCCTTCAGCGCTGGCACCTGGGAGTCCCTGAAGGCGAACGAGGCGGGCACCATGCTCGCGGGCGCGGGGGTGGGGCTGCTCATCGGCGGGGGCAAACTGGACCTGTACGACGTCACCGATTGCGCGCACCCGAAGTTGTTGAACAAGTCGGCGAGCACGGGTGACTCCTTGCCGGTCACCAACCTGGCCCATGAGGGCGAATGGTCGCCCGATGGCAAGACGTACTGGACCACCAGCACAGGCCTGGGCTCCGTGACCGCGATCGATGTCAGCAAACCGGCCGCGCCCAAGACGCTTTACTTTGGCGGCTCCACGGTGTTTGTGAACCACGGCATGTCCTTCAGCCCTGACGGGAATCGGATGTACCTGGCCAGCATTTTTCCGGCTGGCATCGCGATCCTGGATGTGAGCGACATCCAAAGCCGCAAGGCCACGAACCGGCGTGTGCGACAGATCGCCAAGATCACCTGGAAGGACGGCAGCATCACGCAGAAAGCGCTGCCGGTCACGATCAAGGGGCGCCCCTATCTGATCGCCATCGATGAGTATGGCGGCCAGGGCATGGGCGGCGGCTTGCGCTTCATCGACATTTCGGATGAGCGCAATCCCGCCATCGTCTCTCACATCCGCCTGGCCATCCAGTTGAAGGAACACGCCGAAACCGCCAAGCGGGATGTTGCGGGCAACGGCCTGTTCAGCTATGACGCGCATTACTGTTCGGTTGACAGGAAGACGGACCCGACCGCGCTGGCGTGCGGCTACTTCCAGTCCGGCATCCGGGTGTTCAACATCACGGACCCGCTCAAGCCGCGCGAGATCGCCTACTTCAACCCGCCCGCGCAGACGGGCAAGAACGCGGCGCTGCCTGGATCGGATCACGCCTACTCGCCAGCCTTCGGCAGCATCATGGACACGAAGGTGCTTGATCCGGACGTGCTGCAAGCGCAGGCCAGCGATGCCAAGCTGGCTGACTTGACCGCGGATTGGTGCTCGTCACCGCCGCAGTTCGTCAACAACCAGCTGTGGGTGACCTGCAATGACAACGGCTTCATGGTCTTGAAGTTCACCAATGGCGTTTATCCGATTGCATCGCGTTGATGCCCTGAGACTTGGGTCGACATGGCGATCACGAGAGGCCTGAGCGGAGGCGTGAGTGGCCGGCAGATCGCCAGTGCGCTGCTGATCGCGCTGGTGATGGTGTTGCTGACGATGGCGGGTGTGGGCATGGGCCTGGCACCCGATGCGTCATCAACCCCTTCTGGGCAGGCCGCGCAGGAGGCGCCCCCCTCTGGCGCCACGCAGGCCGGGCCGGTGGACATCGGCTTTGCGCAGGACATGTCCTTGCACCATGAGCAGGCCCTGGCCATGGCGCGGCTGGCGCTGACGAATGGCACGCCCGCGGTTCATGCCTTGGCGCACGGCATCGTCAACCAGCAGTTCAAGGAGATCGGCTACATGCAAGGCTGGCTGCTGCTGTGGGATGCGCCGGGTGCCTCAGACACCGACGACATGCGCTGGATGCGCGATGCCTACGTCAAGACCAAGCGGCACGACCCTGTCTATGAGCAGTTCATCGAAAGCTGCCTGGCCGGCGAGGGCATGCCCGGCATGGCCAAGGCGAGCGAGATGGAGCACCTGGCGACGCTGCGCCAGGCGGCATTCGACCGCACCTTTCTCTCGATGATGATCCGCCATCATCAGGGGGCGATGGTGATGGCGCGCTTCGTGTCGGAGCACGCCGAGACCGAAGCCGTCAAAGGCTTTGCCCGAACCATTGCGGCGGAGCAACGGCGCGAAATGGCTCAGATGATGAGCATGCTCAAGGCTGCGGTGCCACGCGGCACCGACAAATGAATGCGGGCTAGGCTTGGTTAAGCCGTCAGCAGATCCACCAGCGCCCGGCCCACCACCTTTGTAGCCCGCCTCAGGTCCTCCAGCACCAGATGCTCGTCGGCGCGTTTGGCATTTGACTCAAGAACCGTACGTGGCCCGGCGCCATAGATCACCGCGGGAATCCCTTGCGCGCAATACAGCCGCACATCGGTGTAGAGCGGCGTGCCCTTGGTGGGGATGGGCTCGCCGAACACCGCTTCGCCATGGCGCTGCAAGGCAGCCACCAGCGGGGCATTGCCGGGCAGGGGCTTGAGCGAGTTGGCCAGCAACAGGCGCTGGATCTCGACGCGGATGCCGGGGTAGGTGGCGGCCGCGTCGGCGATCACCTTGCGCACATCGGCTTCCACGGCGACCGGGTCTTCTTCGGGGATCATGCGCCGGTCGAGCTTGAACGTGACCTTGCCTGGCACGACATTGGTGTTGGTGCCGCCTTCGATGCGGCCCACGTTCAGATATGGGTGCGTGATGCCCGGCACCTGCGAGCTCACCTGCTTGTACCGCGTGTTCTGCGCATACAGGGCGTTGAGGATGGCCACGGCACCTTGCAGGGCGTCCACGCCCGTGTGCGGGATGGCGGCGTGGGCCATCTGTCCGTGTACGGTCACGGCCATCTGCAAACAGCCATTGTGGGCGGTCACCACCTCGTAGCTGAAGCCCGCGGCGATCAGCAGATCGGGCCGGGTCAGACCCTGCTTGAGCAGCCAGCCGGGCCCCAGTTCCCCGCCGAACTCCTCGTCGTAGGTGAAGTGCAACTCCACCTTGCCTTGCAGCGCGGGTGCCCCGCTTTGCGCAGCCAGGGCTTCCAGTGCGCGCACCGCGAAGGTGAAGGAGGCGAAGTCCGACTTGCTCACGGCGGCGGCGCGGCCATAGAGCTTGCCGTCGGCGATCTCGCCACCATAGGGTGGGTGCGTCCAGCCTTCGCCAGGGGGCACCACATCACCATGGGCGTTGAGCGCGATGGTGCGCCCACCGGCGTCGGCCTGGCCGATCTGGCGCCGCACGATCAGGTTGGCCAGGCTCTGCAGGCCATAGGCCTGGACCTCGGCCTCGGGCACGGGATGGGCCTCCGGCTGCCAGCCGAAGCCGCGCAGCAGTTCGGCCGTGCGTGCCGCATGTGGCGCATTGTTGCCGGGCGGGGTGTCGGTGGGCACGCGCACCAGCTCTTGCAGGAAGGCCACCTGCTCATCGAAGTGCGCATCGACCCACTGGTCGATCAGCGTGTAGACATCGCTCATGGTTGGACGTGCTCCAGCAGGTGCATGAAGGCGTCGACGCACAGTTGCGCGTCGTCGTTGGTGATGGTTTCAAGCGGGTTGTGGCTGATGCCGGCATTGCCGCCGCGCACGAAGAGCATGGCTTGCGGCATGACCTCGTGCAGCTTCATGGCGTCGTGGCCGGCGCCGCTGGGCATGCGGAACACGGGCAGGCCCGCTGGGAGCGCGCCGTCGCGGCCCAGGGCCTGCCCCTG
>CAYPUS010000196.1:5443-6217 GCA_964413815.1 uncultured Aquabacterium sp.
GCCTGCCAGGCCGGATCGGAAGGCGCTGCCGAGGCCGTCATGGTGCGCTCGAGCACATGGCGCAGGCCACGGCGCGCGCAGATGGCCGCCAGTTCGGCTTGCACATCGGCGACCAGCGCGTCGCGCTGCGCGTTGTCGGGCGCGCGCAGGTCCAGCGTGAAGCGACAGCGGCCTGGCACCACATTGGTCGAGCCGCCCGGCACGTTGAGCACGCCCACCGTGCCGACGGACGGCCCGTGGGCCGAGGCCGCATCCTGGCTTGCACGCTTTTCGACAAAGAGGATGAGCTCGGCCACGGCGGCGGCGGCATCCTTGCGGCGGTCCATCGGCGTGGTGCCCGCGTGGCTGGCCTGGCCGACGACTTCGCCCGCAAAGCGTGCGCTGCCATTGATGGCGGTGACGATGCCCAGCGGTTGGTCGATTTCGTCCAGCCAGGGGCCTTGTTCGATGTGGACCTCGACGAAGCCCAGGTAGCGGGCGGGATCGCGCCGCAATGCGGCGATGGCGTCCATGCTCGCGGGCAGGCCGGCGGCCTGCATGGCCTCGCGCATGGTGATGCCATCGTCATCGACCTGATCCAGCCAGCCCTGCTCGAAGCCGCCGGTCAAGGCGCTGGAGCCCTGGAAGGTGGCCTTGTAGCGCTGGCCTTCTTCTTCCGCAAAGCCCACCACCTCCAGCCCGAAGGGCAGGCGACGGCCCTGAGCATGCAGGCGCTTGACGCAGGCCATGGGCACGAAGATGCCCAGGCGCCCGTCGTACTTGCCGCCATTGCGC
>CAYPUS010000197.1:0-6203 GCA_964413815.1 uncultured Aquabacterium sp.
GGTCTGCAGGAACACGATCACCACGATCACCACCAGCGCCACGGCCTCGATCAGGGTCTTGATCACAGCATTGATGGAGTCGCTGACGAACTCGGTGGGGTCGTAGACGATGGTGTACTCGACGTCCGAGGGGAAGTCTTTCTTGAGCTCGTCCATGGCCGCGCGCACGTCGGCCGACAGCTGCAGCGCATTGGCATTGGGCGCCTCGAAGATGCCCATGCCGATGGCCGGCTTGTTGTTGAGCAGCGAGCGCAGCGCGTACTGATTGGAGCCCAGCTCGATGCGGGCCAGGTCACGCAGGTGCGTCACGCCGCCATCGGCCGTGGTGCGCACGATGATGTTGCCGAACTCTTCTTCCGTCGAAAGGCGGCCCGAGGCATTGACCGACAGCTGGAAAGGCGCCTTGGTGTCGGGCGGTGCCCCCACCACACCGGCGGCCACCTGCACGTTCTGTTCGCGGATGGCGGCGACCACGTCGCTGGCCGTCAGGCCGCGCTGCGCCACCTTCTGCGGGTCCAGCCAGACGCGCATCGCGTAGTCGCCGGCACCGAAGACCTCGACCTGGCCCATGCCGGGAATGCGCGCCAGCCTGTCCTTGATGTTGAGCGTGGCGTAGTTGCGCAGGTAGATGTCATCGTAAGTGCCCTTGGGCGAGAGGATGTGCACCACCATGGTCAGGTTGGGCGAGCTCTTGACCGTCGTCACACCGATCTGGCGCACCTCCTCGGGCAGACGCGGCAAGGCGCGCTGCACGCGGTTTTGCACCTGGGTCTCGGCTTGTTCGACATTGGTGCCGATCTTGAAGGTCACCGTCAGCGTGAGCGTGCCATCGGTGGTGGCCTGCGAGGACATGTAGAGCATGTTCTCGACGCCGTTGATCTGCTCTTCCAGCGGCGCGGCCACCGTCTCGGCGATCACCTTGGGGTTGGCGCCGGGGAACTGCGCGCGCACCACCACCGAAGGCGGCACGACCTCGGGGTACTCCGAGATGGGCAGCTTGAAGATGGCGATGACGCCGGCGATGAAGATGAAGATGGACAGCACGGCCGCGAAGATGGGCCTGTCCACGAATCTGCTTGAGATGTTCATGATGCGGTGATCCTCATGTCATCACTGCTGGGCGGGGGCGCTGGCAGCCGAGGCGGCTTCGCCTTCCATGGGCACCATCTGCGGGGCGACGGGCGCACCAGGGCGCACCCGCTGCAGGCCATCGACGACCACGCGCTCGCCCGCCTTCAGGCCGGAGGTGACCACGCGCAAGTCGCCCACGGTGGTGCCCAGTTGGATGGGGCGGTATTCGGTCTGGTTGTTGGCCGCGACCACGTAGACGAACTTGCGGTTCTGGTCCGTGCCGATGGCGCGCTCGGCCACCAGTGCGGACGGTTCGCCGTTGGAGGTGTCGGCGCCCAGCCTGACCTTGGCGAAGAGGCCCGGGGTCAGCAGGCCATCCTTGTTGTCGACCACGGCGCGCATGCGCACGCTGCCCGCCTGCGGGTCGATCTGGTTGTCCACGAAGTCCAGCTTGCCGTCGTGCGGGAAGCCCTGTTCATTGGCCAGGCCGATCGAGACCTTCAATGCACCGGGCTTGTTGCGGGCCAGCTTGCCGATGCGCAGGTAGGTGGATTCGTCACCGTTGAAGCTCACATACACAGGGGTGGCTGAGACCAGGGTGGTCAGCACGGTGTTGCCGTCGACCAGGTTGCCCACTGTGACCTCGGCCTTGCCGACGCGGCCATCGAAGGGTGCGCGCACGGTGGTCCATTCCAGGTTGAGCCGCGCGGTGGACAAGGCGGCCTGATCGGCACGCGCGGCGGCTTCGAGCTGGCGCGCATTGGCCTGGCGCTCGTCGAAGTCGCGTTGCGCGATGGCGTTGTCGTCCAGCAGGCGCTTGGAGCGCGTGAGTTCGGACTGCGCCAGCTCCATCTTGACGCGCGAGCTGGCGGCGGCCGCTTCCAGGCGCGTGACGTCGGCCTGATAAGGGCGCGGGTCGATCACGAAGAGCACATCACCCTTCTTGACCAGTTCACCGGCCTTCAGGCGCACGCTGTCGATGGTGCCCGCGACGCGCGGGCGCAGTTGGGCGCGCTCGACGGCTTCGACCATGCCGGAGAACTCGCGCTCCTCGGCGACAGGGCGCTCGATCACGGCGGCCACGCTCACGGGCATGGCGGGCGGTGCGCCGCCGGCTTCAGATGCGGCCTGGGCGGACTGTTCCTGGCCGCATCCAGCCAGAATGCCGGCCAGCATCAGCGCGGCGATGGCGGCGAGGGCACGGGGTTGGGGGGAAAACAAGGCGTTCATGTGGTTCAGGGCTCCCTGGATGTGCTTGAGATGAAAGTGAGAGGACAGCGATGTGTTGGACGGAACGGATGAGTGGCTCATGACGGTACCCCTGGGCGGCGGCGATGACAGACGGGATGGACGTGAAAAGCGCGTGATCACGGCGGCGAAACGACGGGAATGCGTGGTGATCTGCGTTCGGATCGGTGATGTGAGGTGAAGGGCTCCAGCGACGACGTTCAGGTTCGTCCTGGATCGACAGGGCCATCCACGAAACGCTTCATGGCCAGGACGCAGGGGTCCTCGGCCGTCAGTTCGCAGCGGTCCTTGTTGTCTTGCAGCTCAGCGGGTGGGGGAAGGGCGACCTCGGTGACCTCGTTGCCGGCCTGCCTGAGCTTTTGCGCATAGGCGATGGCTTCGTCGGACAAGGGATCGCCGTCGGTGTGCATGATCAGCGTCGGTGGCAGCCCCGACAGCCGACTGGCATTGAGCGGGCTGGCATAGGGGTGCATGCGGTCGGCCGGGTGGGGCAGGTAGCGGCGGTAGGCTTCTTCGACCGCGCGGGCGACCTGCCGTTTGCCCGGGTCGTCGGCCGCACAGCGCATGGAGGCGCAGCGCAGGCTCGCATCGAGCATGGGCATGACCAGGATCTGGCCGGTCAGAGAAGGGCCATGCCGGTCCCGGCAGACCAGCGCGGACACGGCCGCCAGGTTGCCGCCGGCCTCCACGCCGCCGACAAAAAGGCGGGCGCCACGCCAGCCCAGCTGTTGCCTGTGGCGGGTGGTCTGGGTCAGCACCGAGTGGGCGTCTTCGACGGCGGCGGGGAAGGGCCGCTGCGGCGCCAGCGCGTAGCAGGGCGCCAGGATGTTGAGCCCGCAGGTATCGGCCAGCACGCGCAGGCAGCCATCGGCTTCATCGAGGTCGGTCACGACGAAGCCACCTGGCGCGAAAAACACGAGCAGGTTCTCGCCCAGGCGCTCGGGCGCCCCCTTGTAGAGGCGCATGTGCAGGGCGCCGCTGTGGCCGGCCCATTCGAACCGGTCATCGGGCCCGGCACGCGAAGCCGAGGAAGGGGAACCAAAGGAGGCGTCAGACATGTGAAAACCGTGAAATGGTTGGCAAAAATGCCAATACCGCAGCGAAGGACTCGACTTTATTAGTCCTGGATAAGGAGATAAATAGGCTTGAATGGAAATGACTGTTCATTTTGGTGAACAATTTCGCATGGACAAATTCAAAGCCTTGGAAGCCTTCGTGCGGGTGGTGGAGACCGGCGGCATCACCCGCGCGGCCGAGTTGCTGGGCAGCCCGAAAGCAACGGTGTCGACGCTGATCCAGGATCTGGAGGCCCAATTGGGCATCCGGCTCCTGCACCGCACCACGCGCAAAGTGACCGTGACGGCCGACGGCGCCGCCTACTACGAGCGCTGCGTGCGCATCCTGCAAGATCTGCGCGAGGCCGATGAAGCCCTGTCCACGCGCCACGGCAAACCGGAAGGGCGGCTGAGGGTGGACATGAGCACCAGCATGGCCAGCCTCTTGATGCGGGAAGCCATCCCCGACTTCCTGGCGCGTTATCCGGGTATCCAGCTTGAGCTGGGCTGCTCCGACCGGCCCATCAACATGGTCAGCGAAGCCGTGGATTGCGTCATCCGGGTGGGGCAGGTGACCGACCCTTTGCTGGTGGCCCGGCGCATCGGCTCGATGCACTTCGTGACCTGCGCTTCACCCGCCTATCTGGCGCGCCATGGCACGCCCGCGCATCCGCGTGACTTGGCCGAGCACCAATGGGTGAGCTACTTCTTGCCCGGGCGTGCGATGAGCTGGGACTTCCGCAAGGGCGACGAGCACCACCAGCTCACATTGAGCGGCGGTCTGGCGGTGAACGATTCGAACGTCTACCGCGATGCCTGCCTGGCGGGCGTGGGCATCGGTCAGTTGCCTGGCTTCGCGTTCATGGCGCATGCGCCAAGCGGTGAGCTGGTGCAGGTGCTGAGCGACTGGCACACCGAGGCCCTGCCGGTGCATGTGCTCTATCCGTCCAACCGCCACCTGTCGACACGGGTGCATGCCTTCGTCGAGTGGGCCGCCGAGGTCTTTGACCAGTCGCCGGGCCTGCAGCGCACGCGCGATGAGGACGCGGCCGCATGACCATGTGCATGCGGGTTTGCATGCGCGCGCTTCAGCGGGCGTGGCTGGGCTGGCCGAGGCCCAGGCGCGACGGCTGCCTGAGCCCGCCATAGCGTTGCAGCGCGAGGTCGTCGGCGCGGATGGCGGGCTTGCGGCCCTGGATCAGATCGGCCAGCACCTGCCCGCTGCCGCAGGCCATGGTCCAGCCCAGGGTCCCATGTCCGGTGTTGAGCCACAGCTTGTCGATGCGGGTGGGGCCGATGACGGGTGTGCCATCCGGTGTCATGGGGCGCAGGCCCGTCCAGAAGCTGGCCTGGCGCAGATGACCGGCACCGGGGAAGAGCTCGCGCACCACCTTCTCCAGCGTCTGCCTGCGCGCCGGGTTGAGCCGCAAGTCGAAGCCCGCCAACTCGGCCATGCCACCCACCCGCAGCCGCTGATCGAAGCGCGTGAGCGCGACTTTGTAGGTCTCGTCCAGCACCGTCGAGCGGGGCGCCGCATCGGCATCGGTGATGGGCACGGTCAATGAATAGCCTTTGACCGGATAGACCGGCAGATGGAGCTTGAGGTCGGCCAGCAAAGCCCGAGAGTAGGCGGCCAGCGCGACGACATAGGCATCGGCCAGACGCACCTCGCTGCCGCGCGCGGTGCGCAGTTGCACGCCGGTGATGGCGCGGCCATCGTGCAGCAGGCGCTCGATGTGCACGCCTTGCTCGAACTGCACGCCAAGTTCCACGCAACGCCGCGCGATGTCTTGTGTGAAAAGCTGGCAGTCGCCGGTTTCGTCGCAGGGCAGGTGAAGGCCACCGGTGAGCATGGCCCGCCGTGCCGCCAGGGCGGGCTCCTGCTCGACACAGTCCTCGGGGGACATCAGGCGGTAGGGCACACGGCAGCGGTCCAGCACGGCGGTGTCATGCTGCGCAGCTTGCAACTGCGCCAGCGTGCGAAAGACCTGCAGGGTGCCCAGTTGTCGGCCTTCATATTGCAGCGCCAGTTCTTGGCGCCAGGCGTCCAGGCAGTCGCGGCTGTATTCCGCCAGCCGCACCATGCGTTCCTTGTTGCGCTGGTAGCGCTCGGGGGCGCATTCACGCAGCATGCGGGCCATCCATTGCCATTGCCACAGGGTGCCGTCGGGGCGCAGGGCCAGCGGCGCATGGCGCTGGCACAGCCACTTGAGGGCCTTGAGCGGCAGGCCCGGCGCACCCCACGGTGAGGCATAGCCAGGCGAGATCTGCCCGGCATTGGCAAAGCTTGTTTCCATCGCCGGCGCGGGTTGCCGGTCGATCACGGTGACATGGGCACCGGCTCGGGCGAGGCAATAGGCGCTTGTGACGCCGATCACGCCGCTTCCTAGGACGAGAACACGCATGGCGTGGGCCCTCCTGTCATGAACAGATGCGATCCATTCTAGGCAGCGGCGCCCGGCGGTGGTGGGCGCTTCCCCTTAGGCCGCGGGCGCGGCAGGGGCCAGATCGCGCGAAGCGTGCACAAGTGGCATGGCGCGCTGGTGCCCCGAACCCGACTCGAACGGGCACGCCGTTTTGGCGGCGGCGGATTTTAAGTCCGCTGTGTCTACCGATTCCACCATCGGGGCAGTGCGCGCCAGTGTAAGGGCGCGCCTCCGCGATGATGAAAACGCGCAACATCTTTTCAAAACGGCTGAAAACGATGTATAGTTGAGGTCTTCGCTGATCGCTGCAGCGCAAGTCGAAATCGACAGCAAGCAGCGTTGAGGCAAATGCGGGATTAGCTCAGTTGGTAGAGCGATACCTTGCCAAGGTATAGGTCGAGAG
>CAYPUS010000198.1:0-6177 GCA_964413815.1 uncultured Aquabacterium sp.
TCCCTGGCGAGACGGACGAGGACTTCGACAAGCTGATGAAGCTGGCCACCGACCTGGAGTTCGACGCCTCCTTCAGCTTCATCTTCAGCGCCCGCCCGGGCACGCCGGCCGCCGCGCTGCAGGACGACACCCCGCACGAGGTCAAGCTCAAGCGCCTGCAGACCCTGCAGGCCTACCTGGAAAGCAATGTGCTGCGCTACAGCGAGGCGCTGGTGGGCAAGACGGCCCGCATCCTGGTCGAGGGCCCCAGCCGCAAGGACCCGAGCGAGCTGATGGGCCGCACCGAGTGCAACCGCATCGTCAACTTCGCCGCCGGCCCCACGCAGCAGCAACGCGAGCGCCTGGTGGGCGAGCTGATCGATGTGAAGATCACCAAGGCCTATCCGCATTCGCTGCGGGCCGAACTCATCCTGCAGGGCTGAAGACTCCGCTTGAATCTGTAGGGCATCTTCACCGCCAAGTCATGAAGGATGTCACGATGGCCTCAAAAACATGTGTCCGAAGGCCGCAAGGCCGCTTTCACTTTTGGTGCCAATGGCCGAAACACGTTTCAGCACTCTGAAAAAAGTGAAGTAAGCCATGAAACTACTGCGCCTGTGCGCGGATCAGCTCAAGGTCAATCAGTCGCTGCCCTGGAACGTTCGCAACGAACCGGGGCACCTGCTGCTGGGCAAAGGCTTTCCGCTGACCAGCCAGGAGCAGATCGACACCCTGGTGGCCCGTGGCGTCTACGTGGACCAGGACGAGTTCGAAGCCCACGAGAAGGCCGTGCAAGCCGCGCGCGATCGCAAAGATCCCTTCCTGATGTGGGACGCCATCCTGTCGCAGACCGGCCGGCTCCTGCGCAGCGTCCAGCACAATCCGCACTTCGCCGATGAAGTGGACGCGCTGGCCACCGAGATCCAGGCCGCCATCCGCGAGGACGTCGACGCGGGCACCTTCGAGATGCTGCACAGCGAGCCCCAGGGCTACGCGGTGACCCACTCGCTGCAGACCGCCTTCGTGGCCTCGATGGCCGCCTCGCAGTTCAACTGGTCTGACAACGAACGCAAGACACTGATCTGCGCCGCGCTGACCATGAACATCGCCATGCTGGACATCCAGAATGCGCTGAGCCAGCAGACCACGCCACTGACGCCGCAGCAGCGCGCCAAGATCGCCTTGCACCCGACCGAGGGCCGCCGCCTGCTCGAAGCTAGCGGGGTGCGTTGCCAGGACTGGCTGCGCGCGGTCGAGCAGCACCACATCACTACCGATGGCAAAGGCCTGCCGCAGGACCGCGACCACCTCAGCGAGCTCGCCTGCATGATCCACTACGCCGACGTCTACCTGGCCAAGCTGAGCCCCCGCGCCTCGCGCCCGGCGATGCCGGTCAATGTGGCGGCGCGCGAGCTCTTTTTGAAGGCCGAAGGCGCCAAGAACCCCTACGCCGCGGCCATCATCAAGGAGATGGGCATCTTCCCGCCCGGCTCCTTCGTGAAGCTGGCCAATGGCGACACAGCCGTGGTCGTGCAGCCGGGCGAGACCGCCAGCACGCCGCGCGTGCACAGCCTGATCTCGGCCGATGGCTGGGTCTTTGCCGAATGCGCGCGCCGCGACACGGCCCGGCCGGAGTTCAAGATCGTCTCGGCCGTGCCGCGTGGCAATGTGCTGATGCGGCTGGACCGCCGCAAGCTCTTCGGCTACGCCGCGGCCTGAGCCAGGGCAGCGCAGAGCCGGTCGACCTGCTCGACCGTGTGCGCCGCCGACAGCGAAATGCGCAGCCGGGCGGTGCCTTCCGGCACCGTGGGCGGACGGATGGCCGGCACCCACACCCCTTGTTCATCCAGGCGGGCCATCACGCTGAGCGCATCGCTGTTGCCGCCGATCACCAGCGGCTGGATGGCCGTCCGCGAGGGCATCAGGCGCCAGGGCAGCTTCGCTTGTGCCACGCCCTGGGCCAGGCGTGCGATCAGCGCCCGCAGATGCTGGCGGCGCGCCGCATCGCGGCCCACCACCTTGAGGCTGGCGCGCAGGGCCTCGGCGATCATCGCAGGCGCCGCCGTGGCGAACATGTAGGTGCGCGCGCGCTGCATGACCCACTCGACCATGTCGGGATGACCGGCCACGAAGGCCCCGGCCACCCCGGCGGCCTTGCCCAGCGTGGCCATGTAGATGAGGCGATCGAGCCGGCCTTGCCATCCCGCCGACACGCCATGGCGGCCTGTCATGCCGTGATGGGACAAGGTCCCTTCCCCCTCGGCCCCCAGCACACCGAAGCCATGGGCATCGTCGATCATCAGCCAGGCATCGTGGCGTTCACACAGTGCCAGCAGCGCGGGCACATCGGCGATGCCGCCGTCCATGCTGAAGACCGCGTCCGTGACCACCAGCTTGCGCCGCGCCGTGCTGCCCGCCAGCGCGGCCTCCAGCGCCTGCAGATCGGCATGCGGCACGATGTGCGCCGCGGCCCGCGACAAGCGAATGCCATCGATCAGGCAAGCGTGGTTGAGCGCGTCGGAGAACACGGCATCGCCCTTGCCTACCAGGGCCGGGATGATGCCGACATTGGCGGCATAGCCGGCATAGAAGTACAGGGCCCGCGGCAGACCTACGAAGGCCGCCAGCTCCTGCTCCAGGGCCTCGTGCGCGGGGCTGTGGCCACACACCAGGGGCGAGGCGGTGGCGCCCACGCCATAGCGCGCCGCGGCCGCTTGTGCCGCTTCGATCACCTCGGGATGCTGCGACAGACCCAGGTAGTCATTGCTGCCAAAAGAAAGGCGCACCTGCCCGTCGATGAGGTAGGTGGTGCCGCGCAAGGCCTCTTCATCGGCAGCCAGATCGGACGGCGCTTTGCAGGGCAAGACCTGCCTGCGCTGGCGCGTCAAATGCGCGGCCTGCCACTCAGCCAGGTCCTTCGCGAACGCGTTCGCGGGGTTCTTGTCGGAACTTGCAGTCATCTTGCAAGGTTAACAGTCTCACCCCCATCTCACCCGTTTTCTGCCTCTCGCATGCAGGCCGCCAGACGTGCCACGCCCGCCTCGATCTGCGAGGCCGACAAGGTGACGAAGGACAGCCGCAGGACATGACGCGGTGCCTGCGTGGCATCGCTGTAGAAGGCAGATCCGGGCACATAGGCGACGCCCGCTTCGACGGCGCGTGGCAGCGCGGCCTGGGCATCGAAGCCGGGCGGGCCCGCCACCCAGAAGAACATGCCGCCTTCGGGCACCTGCCATTGGCATGAAGCCGGCAGGGCATCGGCCAAAGCCCGCGCCATGGCGTCACGCTGGGCCTTGTAGCGCTGGCGGACCTCGCGCGCATGCGCATCCAGATCAAAGCCGTCTTCCAGCAACTGCAGCACCAGCCGCTGGTTGAAGCCAGGTGTATGCAGGTCGGCCGCCTGCTTGGCCTGCAGCACCTTGGCCCGCAAGGCCAGGGCGCCTGGCGCATCGTCGGGTGGCGTCACCACATAACCCAGGCGCAGCCCCGGGGCCAGCACTTTGGAGAAGGAGCCCAGATAGACGGTGTGCCGCGGCGCATGCACGGCGATGGGATCAGGCGGCGGTGCGTCGTACCAGAGCTCGCCATAGGGATCGTCTTCGATCAGCGTGACACGCGAGGCTCGCAGAGCCGCGCCCAGGTCGCGGCGGCGATCGGCCCCCAGGCAGCGCCCCGAGGGGTTCTGGAAACTGGGCACGAGGTAGGCCGCCTGCGGGCGGGGGCCACCGTCTGGCGCTTGCCGCCTTTGCAGTGCGTGCGGCACAGGCCCGTGCGCATCGGCCTGCCAAGGCAGGTAGGCCGGCTCGCAAGGAGAGAAGGCCTGCAGCGCACCGAGGTAGGTGGGTTGCTCCACCAGCAGGGGCGCGCCCGGGTCCAGCAGGATCTTGCCCAGCAGATCCAGGCCTTGCTGCGAGCCCGTGGTGATCTGCACCTGATCGGCCGAGACGGGCCAGGCCGGCCGGCTGATGCGCGCGGCGATCCAGGCGCGCAAGGCGGGGAGGCCTTCGCTGCTGGCGTACTGCATGGCTGCCGCGCCCTGCGTGCGCCAGATTGTTTCGCTGGCGCGGGACAGGGCGTCCAGCGGGAAGGCATCCGGCGATGGCAGGCCGCCCGCCATCGACAGCACACCCGGGCGCTCCGTCACCTTGAGGATTTCGCGGATGGCCGATGCGTTCATGCTTTGCGTGCGCCTGGCCAAACGCAGGCCGCCTTCATCCTTCGATGTCATGTTCATGGTGTTGTCCAAAGTGTCTTGCCCCTGCGCCACAGGCGCGCCCACATGCCGCCCGGCGCATCCTTCGCATCGGCCCGGGCCAGGCGCTGCCCGGCGGCCACCGTCATCAGCACGGCGCCGGCAAAGAGCCAGGTCTGCGCGGGCACCGCTTCACCGAGCAGGCAGGCCGCCAGGCCGATGCCCATGAAGGGCTGCAGCAGTTGCAGCTGGCTCACCCGCATCGCGTCCCGGGCCAGCGCGGCGTACCAGAAGAAGAAGCCCAGCCAGGTCGAGACCACCGACACATACAGCAGCCCCATCCAGGCCGACGCGTCCAGCCGCGCCCAGGCATCGGGCAGCGAGGCCATGTCCGCCGGCCAGAACAGCCAGGCCAGGGGCAGCGTCAGCGGCCATGCAAAAAGCAGCGACCATGACATGACGCGGGCCGCCGGCATCTCACCTGCCAGGTGGGCGCCGGAGACATAAGCAATCGCTGCCCCCAGCACGGCCAGCAGCAGGCAGGCATCGGCCATGTACACCTGCCCGGCCTGCACGCCCTGTGATGCGGAGGTGCTGGACGAAGCAGACAGCACGAACAGGCCCACCAGGCCGGCCCCCGCCACACTGGCCAGCCAGAAGCCCATGCGTGGCCGATGCCCCAGCCACCAGGCGGCCAAGGCCGCCGTGGCGAGCGGCAAGAGGCCAATCAGCACCGCGGCATGGGCGGCGGGCACCGTGCGCACGGCCCAACCCATGCCCACAGGAAAGGCCAGCACACCACCACCCACAATGCCCAGCAACCAGGGCCACTGCGCCGGCGCGGGCCATGGCGCCCTCGCCCACGCCAGGTGCAGCAGAGCCAGGCAGCCGGCCAGGGCCGCTCGTGCGCAAGCCACGAACAGCGGCGGCCACTGGGGCTCGGCGACCGAACCGTTGGCCAGCCGGGTCATGGGAATCGTCATGGCGAACAGCGAGACGGCGACCAGGCCCAGCAGGCGAGGCCACCAGGGCTGAGCACCCAGGGCGCGAGGGACTTGCGTGATCGTGTTCATGTATGGCAATGTAGGCATCGCAACCGATACAGAACCAGCACAGTCACCAGGTCAGATCAACAATCTGTATCGGTCACAAGAACAGCACAGATGCGGGCCGCCGAATCCGCCAAATCCCCCAAATCCGCCCTGCTCGCCACGCCCGCCCCATGAAGCCCTCCGTCACGCCAAGCGACCTGCATCCCGCCACGCCCCCACTCAGCCGCGACAGCAATCTGAGCCTGACCGATCAGCTCGCCCAGCGCTTTGGCGACCGCATTCGGCAGCATTGGCTGGCGCCGGGATCGCGCCTGCCGTCGGTGCGCGAGTGCGCGCGCACGCACGGCGTGAGCCCCCATACGGTGGTGGCCGCCTACGAGCAGTTGCTCGCACAGGGCCTGATCGAAGTGCGCAGCCAGCGCGGCTACTTCGTGCGGCAAGGCCAGCGCAAGCCCCAGGCGGAAGCCAGCGCCCGCAAGCCCCATCCCTTCCAGCCCAGCGCACCGATCGACGCCGCCACGCTGATCCGCGGCATGTTCCACGAGCCGGGCGGGCGCGCCATGCCCGGGCTGGGCACCTTGCCCGCAGACTGGCTGGATGCGGCCATGCTGGGCGCCGCGCTGCGCCGGGCCACCCAGGGGGACAAGCTCGCGCCGCTCAGCCTGCACTATGGCGAGCCGGCAGGCGACAGCCGCCTGCGCACGGCGCTCTCGCACAAGCTGGCCGAATGGGGGGTGCCCGCGCCGCCCGGGCAGATCATCACCACCGTCGGGGCCATCCATGCCCTGGACCTGGTCAGCCGCACGCTGCTGCAGGCGGGCGACGCCGTGATGATGGACGAACCGGGCTGGCCGGTGGAGTTCGCGCGCCTGGCGCAGTTGGGTGTGCGCGTGCTGCCTGTGCCACGCGGCCCGCAGGGCCCGGATCTCGACATCCTTCGCAAGCTGGCGCGCG
>CAYPUS010000199.1:0-6177 GCA_964413815.1 uncultured Aquabacterium sp.
ACCGTCGAGGGCGATGTGCTCGAGCTGGGCAGCGAGGCACTGGACGCCGCGGGCCTGGACCTGCTGGCCGCCTTCATCGGCAGCGAAGGCTTGCTCGGCGTGGCCACCGAGATCACCGTGCGCCTGCTGCCCAAACCCCAGGTGGCGCGCTGCCTGCTGGCCAGCTTCGACGATGTGGCCAAGGCGGGCGATGCCGTGGCCGCCATCATCGGCGCCGGCCTCATCCCGGCGGGCCTGGAGATGATGGACAAGCCCATGACGCTGGCGGTAGAGGATTTCGTGCGCGCCGGCTACGACCTGGAGGCCGAAGCCATCCTGCTCGTTGAAAGCGATGGCAGCCCCGAAGAGGTCGAGGAAGAGATCGAACACCTGGAAGCCGTGCTGCGGCAGGCCGGCGCCACGCGCCTTGACATCAGCCAGGACGAGGCCCAGCGCCTGCGCTTTTGGAGCGGGCGCAAAAACGCCTTTCCGGCCACGGGCCGCATCAGCCCCGATTACCTCTGCATGGATGCGTCGATCCCGCGCAAGGCCCTGGCCACCATGCTGCAGGCCATCTATGCGATGCAGGACGAATACGGCCTGCGCTGCGTGAACGTCTTCCACGCGGGCGACGGCAACATGCACCCCCTGATCCTCTTCGATGCCAACGACGCCGACCAGCTGCGGCGCGCCGAGGCCTTCGGCAACGCCATCCTGCGCACGGCCGTGCAGCTGGGCGGCAGCATCACGGGCGAACACGGCGTGGGCGTCGAGAAGCTCGATGCCATGTGCGTGCAGTTCACCGACCCCGAGCGCGCGCAGATGGAAGCCTTCAAGGCGGCCTTCGATCCCGATGGCCTGCTCAATCCCGGCAAGCTGATCCCCATGCTGGCGCGTTGCGGCGAGCTGCGCCCCCAACCGGCTCAGGCCATGGGGCAATCGCCCGCGCTGCGCGAGGCGCTGGCGACCTTGCCGCGGTTCTGAGGCCTGCCTTCAGGCGCCGGCCGCGATGCGCTGGCGCGCCTGGTAGAGCATGTCGAGCGTGATGTGGCGCACCTCGGCCTTGCTTTGTGCCACGTGGGCTCGCAGCAGGCGCTGCGCCTCGTCCGAGCGGCGGCGTGTGATGGCGCGGATGATGCGCGCGTGTTCGTCGTAGGTGGCCTCCACCCGGGAGGGTTTGGTGAAGTCCAGCCGGCGGATGATGCGGATGCGCTCGGTGATGTCCTCGTGCACCCGCGCCATCTCGGCATTGCCGGTAGCCCGCACGAGCGAAGAATGGAAGTCCTCGTCCAGCTTGTCGACCGTGATGAAGGCGGTCTGGCGTTCGCCCGGCTTGATGAGCCAGGTGTCGGCCAGGCTGCTGAGCACCGGGCGGTCTTCGACCTCGCACAGACGTGCCACGGCATGGGTCTCGAGCAGCACGCGCAGGTCATAGAGTTGGTCGAAAGTCTCGAAGTCCAGCGGAGCGACCTGCCAGCCGCTCTTGGGAAACACCAGCAGAAAGCCTTCGCGCTGCAGGCGCTGCAAGGCCTGGCGCAGCGGCGTGCGGCTGACCTGCACCTGGTTGGCCAGGTCGCTTTCCGAGAAGCGGTCGCCAGGCAGCAGCACGAAATCGAAGATCAGCTGCTTGATCTGGGCATACACCCGCTCGGCCAGCGTGACGGCGGGCAAGGACACGGGGGGCGTGACAAGCTTCATCATGATGAGGACGACGATGAGGAAGGATTCCACGGCACCATGCTGACGTGGGCAGAGACGATTCTCCAGCCTTCGGGCATGCGCACCCAGGTCTGGGTCTGAAAACCATGCAGATCGGTGTCGCTGCGGCGGAACTCGCACATGGCCACAGCCATGTCCCGCCCGAAGGTGGTGATGCGCACGTCGTGCAGGACACGTGTGAAGTCGGGCGCCGGCACGCTTCGGCGGTAGGCCACCATGGCATTGTGGCCGAGCTGGCGATCGCAGATGCCATAGCGGGTGAGGTGCGGACTGCGCCAGAAGAAGCCATTGAGCGCCTCGACGTCATTGGCCATCAGGGCCGCCTCGTAGTCGAGGAAGAGGCGCGTGAGTTCCTCGACGACGTCAGGGTGATGGAAGGATTGAGGTTGCAAGGTCATGCGGCCTTCACCCCTTTGAGCGCCGCCGTGTCGTGCGCGGATGCCGCTGGCGCGGCTGCCTGCCGGGCACGCACGTCCGCCATGTAGGCGCGCCAGCCACCGAAGTGGCTGATGTCGATGGCGCCCTGCACGCCGCAAGGCTCGCAGATGAAACCTTTGACCCAGCTGCCATCGGCCAGCTCGACCGAACCCAGGCCCAGCGGCGGCGGGATCATGGCCAGGAAGGAGCCCAGTTGCGACTGGGGCAGGGCATAGACCTCCAGGGCGATGGCCTGGCCCGCCTCGACCTCCCCCTCCGACACGCGAACCAGACCGGGCTTGGGCGGCACGGTGCCAGGCAAGGCGTACAGCTTGTAATGCGCGGCCGTGGTGGTGGCAGCCAGCAGACGGGCCTGGCGTTCCACCAACTGCCCGTGCAGAGGCATGCCCACGAGATGGGCGCCCACCACGGCCAAGGCCATGACTGGCTCGGTCGCGGGTGCCGGGCCTTGCGGCAAGGCCAGCTCGCTGTCGGTGGGCTGACCGAGCGCATGGCCCAACTGCATCATTGGGCCGGAAGAAGTCTGCTGCACGAGCTGCTGCCAGCATGCGCCCAGATCCAGCAAGGCCGCATCGCGCCCACCCGGCGCGATGAAGGTCACGCCAAAGGGCAGGCCTTCGTGGGTGAAGCCGGCGGGCATCGCCAGGGCCGCCAGCCCCAGCAGGTTGACGAAGTTGGTGTAGACGCCCAGTTGCGCATTGCGCCCCACCGGATCGGCATCGACGCTGGCGCGGGTGGGCAAGGTGGGCGCGGTCGGCACCATCAGCACATCGATGTCCTGCCAGCAGGCCTGTGCCTGGACCGCCAGTTCACGCAGACGGTACTGGCCCTTGAAGGCGGCCACGGCATCGTGCTGGCTGGCGCCTTCGATGATGCCGCGCACGACCGGGTTCATGGCGTCGGCCTGCGTGGCGATGAAGCCATCGATGGCGGCGTAACGCTCGGCCACCCAAGGGCCTTCGTACAGCAGGGCCGCTACGGCGTGAAAGGCCTGCATGTCGACCGGCACCAAGGTCACAGGCCAGGGCTGGCCATCGGGCTCGCGCAGCTGCATGACCCAGGCCTGGGCTTGCGCAAAAGCCTGCTCGTAGGCGGCATCGCCGAAGAACCGCGGCTGGACGGGCACGCCGATGCGAAGCCCCTTCGGCAGCCTGGGCAGACCTGGCTTGAAGGTGTTGAACACGGCTTGGCCAGGCATGGGCCCTTCGGCCACCCGCAGGACCCGCGCGGCATCGCCCGCCGTCAACGCAAACACCGAGACGCAATCGAGGCTCTTGCAAGCCGGCAGCACGCCATGCGTGGGCAGCAGCCCTGGCGTGGGCTTGAGGCCGACCAGGTTGTTGAAACCCGCCGGCACGCGGCCCGAGCCTGCGGTGTCGGTGCCCAGGGCAAAGGGCACGTCGCCACGCGCCACCACCACGGCCGAGCCGGAGCTCGAGCCGCCGCTGACATGCGCATCGCTGAACGTGCAGGCCGGCGCGCCATAAGGCGAGCGTGTGCCCACCAGGCCGGTGGCGAACTGGTCGAGGTTGGTCTTGCCGACCACGATGGCCCCCGCGGCCATCAGGCGCCGCACCACCTCGGCCGATTCGGCGGGCGCATGGGCAAAGGCGGGGCATGCGGCGGTGGTGGGCAGGCCCTGTACGTCGATGTTGTCCTTCACCGCGAAAGGCACCCCATAGAGCGGCAAGGTCTCTGGCGATTGGCCCTGCAGGGCATCGAGCTGCGCCTGCAAAAAGCCGGCATCGGCACGGGTGATCCAGGCCGGATCGCTGTCTGTCGCCGTGGCCTGCCAGCGGCGCCACAGGCGGGCGATCACCTGGGCGGGGCTGAGCACACCTTCGCGGTAGCTGCGCAGCAGGCCATCGATGGTGTGCGGAGACTCAGAAACGGGTGCGGTGTCCAGAAAGCGCATGCGAGGGATCAGATGAGGGGGTCAGTTGAAGAGGCCGAACATCAGGCAGCCGCTCGCCGGCTCGTCGGCAAGGCGGACAACAGTTGCTCGCTGGCCGCCGTCCAGCCCACGATGGCGCCTTGTGCGCGCACCATGGCCAGGGTGGCGGCCTTGAACTCGGGAAAGTAGCTTTCGGTGCCGTCCTCGACGAGCAGGCAGTCGTAGCCGCGGTCATTGGCTTCGCGCATGGTGGTCTGCACGCAGACCTCGGTGGTCACGCCCATGATGAGGAGGTGGGTGATGCCGCGCACCTCCAGCACCTCGCGCAGCGCCGTCGCATGGAAGGCACCCTTGCCTGGCTTGTCGATGACGACCTCGCCGTCGATCGGCGCCAGCTCGGGCACGATGGCGTGACCCGGCTCACCGCGGATCAGGATGCGGCCCATGGGGCCCTCATCGCCGATGCGCAGGGCGGGCGCGCCGCGCGTGCGCTTGGCCGGCGGGCAGTCGGACAGATCCGGGTGGTGCGCCTCGCGCGTGTGCACCACGAAACCACCGGCCTCGCGCCAGGCGTGCAGCACGCGTTGAACGGTGGGCACGATCGCCTGCAGCAGGCGCACGTCATTGCCCAGCGACGCTCCGAAGCCGCCGGGCTCGATGAAGTCGCGCTGCATGTCGATGATGAGCAGGGCGCAGCGGTCCAGGTCGAAGCTGTATTCGAAGGGCTGCGCCGCAACGGTGACGAGGTTCATGCCGCCTCCTTGTGCGATGGGGAGTGGTCATGGCCACCCATGAAGGCGCCCAGCACGTGGCGATCGGCATCGCGGGCCTCGCACTCGTGCACGATGCGGCCCTCGCTCATCACGACGATGCGGTCGGCCAGCTTGAGCAGCTCGTCCAGGTCCTCGCTGACAAGCAGCACGGCGCCACCCTGGTTGCGCACGGCCATGATGCGGCCATGGATCTCGGCCACGGCCGCGAAGTCCAGGCCGAACACCGGATTGGAGACAAGCAGCACGTCGACCTGGCCGTCCAGCTCGCGGGCCAGCACCGCGCGCTGCACATTGCCGCCCGACAGCGAGCCGATGGGTGCGTTCTCGCCCTGCGTCTTGACGCGGTATTCGGCGATCAACGCCCGCGCACGCTCGCGCAACAGCCCACCGCGCATCCAGCCCAGCTTGGCCACCGGGGCCTGGTCGAAGCGGCGCAGGCCCATGTTGAGCGCCACGCTGAGCTCGCCCACGCAGGCATTGCGCAAGGGCTCTTCGGGCAGGCTGCGCACGTTCAGGCGCTGGTTCTGCTCGCGGCGCGCCAGGTAGCGCTCCTCGCCCATCCAGACCTCACCGGACTGGCGGTCGCGCTGACCCACCAAGGCTTCCATCAACTCGCGCTGGCCGTTGCCTGACACGCCGGCGATGCCAACGATTTCACCGCCGCGCACTTGCACCGACAAACTGTGCACCGCGCGCTCGCCACGGTCGCCGTCGACGCTGAGCCTGTCGACACGCAAGCGCAGCGGACCTTGCGGGAAGGGGACCCGCAGCAACTCCTGGGGCGAGCCCGATGCCGCCGCCGTGAGCGATGCGGCCGTGCTGGCGCCCGCGCTCAAGCCCATCATCTCGGCGCCCAGCAGGGCCGGCGAGGTGTCGGCCACGCGGTGGCTGCCCATCAGCTGGCCACGGCGCAGCACGCTGACATCGTCGGCCACCTCCATCACTTCGCGGAACTTGTGAGAGATCATGATCACGCTGACCTCACCAGCGTGCGCGCGGTCGCGCAGCGCGCCCAGCACCTCGTCGGCCTCTTGCGGCGTGAGCACGGAAGTGGGCTCGTCGAGGATGAGCAGGCGCGGCTTGAGAAAGAGCTGCTTGAGGATCTCGAGCTTTTGTTTCTCGCCCGCCGACAGGTCCATGGGACGCGCATCCAGATCGAGCTTGAAAGGGGTGGTGGCCATGAAGGCCTCCAGCTCCTGCCGGACCTGCTTCCAGGGGATCACGGCAGGCAGCTCGCCCTTGGCCAGCAGCAGGTTCTCGGCCACGGTCATGCCGGGTACGACGGTGAAATGCTGGTAGACCATGCCGATGCCCAGGTGCCGGGCGACCACCGGCGAGGTGATGGCCTGCTCGCGCCCGTCGATGAGCACGGCG
>CAYPUS010000200.1:0-6173 GCA_964413815.1 uncultured Aquabacterium sp.
CCAGGGCGAGCACGTCCCAGCCCATCATCGCGGCGCCGGGCGCCAGCACAAAGCGCATGCGGTTGACGGCGATGCACGAACGATAGGCCAGCGTTTCCAGCGGCAGCCATTCCAGGCGGGCGCCGGGTGCGAGCGTGACGTCGATGGACTGGGTGGCTTCAGGCCCGGCGCTGCGGTAAAAGCGCGTGGCGCCCGGCGTGGTGATCAGGGCATGGCTGCCTTCGGCGAGGGTGGCGCGCAGGTTCAGCACATCGCCGCCCACCAGGCCGCCGGGCGGGTGCACCAGCACCTGGTGGCAGATGCCCTCGCCTTCGGGATAGAGCCTCTGCAGCACGCGCAAGGGGCCGTCGTGCCGATCCAGGGCGATGGTGCGTCCGCCGCCTCGGCGGTAGTCCAGGGTCAGTTGGCCGTGCCAGCTCATGGAGAAGGTCTTCGATACTGCGGAAACATCGCCCGCAGTGTAAGGCGGCCCGCTGCCGTCAGGCGGGCACGCAGCGCACGGCATCACCCACCTGGATCCGTCCTTCGGACAGCACCCGTGCCGTGACCCCACCGTGGCCGCGCATGGCGTTGTAGCCGCCGGGGCCGAGCAGCTCTTCCATGCGCGAGCAGGGCTCGCACGGGCCGGTGATCTCCAGGCGCACGTCCGGGCCCAGGCACAGCACCATGGGCTCGTCCTTGAACACGGCTTTGGCGGCCAACAGGTTCAGGCCGGAGATGACGAGGTTGCGGCGCAACAGGGCCGCATCGACCTGGGGCCGCCCGGTCAGGGCCGCCAGCACGGGCAGGTGTTCGGCCTGGATCAGGGTGATCTGGCGCTTGTTGCCGCCGGGGCGCCAGGGCTTTTTCTCGGCCGCGCGGTCGCCCTGCAGCCCGCGCTCGGGCAAGGCCAGCACCTGCTGCACGGCGATCACCGGCTCACGGCGGGCGGGGCGCAGGAAAATGGCTTCGATGCGGCCCGGCTGGCTGAATTGCCGGACCAGTTGATGCAGGTTGCCGGAATTGGCGGCAGGTGTGGACATGGACGTGGGCATAGACATGGACCGGGGCGTCGGCATGCGCGCCAGTATGCCGCGTGGCCGCGCGACAATAGGGCATGCCGACCGCTGCCCACCCCGATGCCATCCCCGACCCAGACACCGCCATCCAGGAGACCCGCGACTGGCTGGAGAAAGCCGTCATCGGCCTGAACCTGTGCCCGTTCGCCAAGGCGGTGCACGTCAAGAACCAGATTCGCTATCGGGTCAGCGAGGCGGACACGCCCGAGGCCCTGTGCGAGGACCTGCTGGCCGAGCTGGCGCTGCTGCGCGATGCCGATCCAGAGCAGATCGACACGACCTTGCTGATCCATCCCAGGGTGCTGGGCGACTTCCTGGACTACAACGACTTCCTGGACGTGGCCGATTCCGCCATCGAGGACATGGCCCTCGACGGGGTCCTGCAGATCGCGAGCTTCCACCCGGCCTACCAGTTCGATGGCACGGCGCCCGACGACATCGAGAACTACAGCAACCGCTCGCCTTACCCGACGCTGCACCTGCTGCGCGAGAGCAGCCTGGAGCGGGCCATCGAGGCCTTTCCGGATGCGGCTGACATTTACGAAACCAACATCGAGACCCTCAAGAAGCTGGGCCACGCGGGCTGGCGCAAGCTCTGGCAGGTGGGCTGAGCCTGCGAGGGCGCGCCCACGGGCCCGAAGGAAGGGCTCAGGACAGACCGAGCTCGCCGGCCATGCGCTGGACCAGCGCCCGCAGCTCGGCCAGTTCAGCGGCCATGCGGGCCTGTTCGGCTTTGAGCGCCGTGATCTCGTCCAGCACCTGGGAGGGGGCAGTTGGATGGTTGCCGGATGTGGGTTCGGCCCATGTAGAGGCCGTCCCGGCCTTGCCCGCCTGCGCCATGGCGTGTTCCTGACCGCACAGCAGGTGCGCCCAGCGGTGCTCGCGCTCGCCCGGGCCGCGCGGCAGCTTGACCACGCGCGCAGGGCTCTTCTCGGCCAGCTCTTCCAGAAAGCCTTCCACCGACGAGACATCGGCGAAGCGGTGCAGGCGCTCGGTGTGCAGGCGCAGTTCGGCGGCCGTTTGCGGGCCGCGCAACATCAGCATGGTCAGCAGGGCCACGGACTGGCTGGGCACAGCCAGGCCACGCGCCGCGTTGTGGTCGAAACGCACCACGCGGCTGCCGCTGACTTCATGGACCAGGCTGTGAGCCTTCAGACCGTCGAGGGCCTGCAGCACCTCGGACTCGCTCAGTTGCATCACCGGCTCGCGCGCGGTCTTCTGGTTGCAGCCCAGCGTCAGGGCGTTGAGCGACAGCGGGTAGCTGTCGGGCACGGTGTGCTGCTTTTCAACCAGCACGGCCAGCACGCGGGCTTCTTCGGCGGTCAGTGAAGGCTTGTCCAATTCGGGGGCTCCTGTCGGCACGGCATGTGGCCAGGCTGATGCCTGGCCATCGGGCGCCAAGGTTAGCGCATGCGCCGATCAGAACGGCAGGCTCAGCAGCGGCGCGAAGATGGCGATGTTGATGCCCAGGGCGACGGCCCACACGAGGCTGCGCAGCGGGCCGATGTTGGCGAAGTAGATGGCCGTGTACACGAGGCGCGCGACGATGAAGGCCATGGCCAACTGGTCGGTGCGCGCCTGATCCAGGCCTGCGGCCTGAGCGGCCAGCACGCCGAAGACGAAGAGCGGCAGGGCTTCGAAGCCATTGTTCTGCGCGGCCGCTGCGCGTGCGCGCCAGCCCTCAAGCTTGTTCGTCCACTCGCGCGGATGGTTGTTGTCGTAACCACCCTGGCTGCGGCGCTTGCCGGCCGTGCTGGCCTTGGCGATGCCCATCGTCACCACGGGCATCAGGGCGGCGATCAGGACGGCGGTATTGGCAATGGTCATCGTGTCTCCAGTCGGTTTCTATCAGGCCTGCCAGGGCAAAAAGATGGCCCGGCGATTCTATAGTGACAACGTCTCTTGTCAAAAAAATCGGCCGGGCCGGAGCGCCTTCGCCACACGCGTGGCCTGCATGCGAAGGTCGTGCGAGCTCAGGCAGGCAAGGCCGGATAGTCGATGTAGCCGTGCGGGCCCTGGCCACCGTACAGCGGCGCATCGGTGAAGAGCTCATTGAGCGGGGCGTTCGCCTGGAAGCGGCGCGGCAGATCGGGGTTGCTCAGCATCAAGCGCCCGAAAGAGATCAGGTCGGCCTGGCCATTGGCGATCGCCGTTTCGGCCATCTCCTTGGTGTAGCCGTTGTTGAGCATCCAGACGCCGTCGTAGAGCTTGCGCAGGGCCTGGTAATCAAATGGCGCGATGTCGCGCGGCCCGCCAGTGGCGCCTTCGACCACATGGATGTAGACGGGCTTGAGCTTGCCCAGCTCGCGCACCACGTATTCGAACAGCGGCTGCGGCTGGCTTTCGCTGGAGTCGTTCACGGGGGACACGGGCGAGATGCGGATGCCCACACGCTCGGCGCCGATCTCTTTCGCGACCGCCGCCATCACTTCCAACAGGAAGCGGGCGCGGTTTTCGATGCTGCCGCCATAGATGTCGTCGCGCTTGTTCGAGCCATCGCGCAGGAAGGCGTCGAGCAGGTAGCCGTGGGCGCCGTGGATCTCGACCCCATCGAAGCCGGCCTCGATGGCATGGCGCGAAGCCGTGCGGAAGTCGTCGACGATGCCGGCGATCTCTTCGGTGGCCAGTGCGCGGGGCGTCGAGGTGGGCACATAGCCTTCCTTGGGCACATAGGTCTTGGCCTTGGCGGCGATGGCCGAAGGGGCGACCGGTGCCTGCTGCGCGGGCTGGAAGACGGTGTGCGACATGCGGCCGGTGTGCCACAGCTGCACGAAGATCTTGCCGCCCCGCGCATGCACCTCGTCGGTCACCTTGCGCCAGCCGGCGATTTGCTCAGGCGTGTGCAGGCCGGGCGTGGCGATGTAGCCTTGGGCCTGGGCCGAGACCTGGGTGGCCTCCGCGATGATCAGGCCCACCGAGGCGCGCTGGGCGTAGTACTCGATGGTCATCTCGCCGGGGACGTTGCCGGCTTCGGCGCGGTTGCGTGTCAGCGGTGCCATGACCATGCGGTTGGCCAACTGGATGGGGCCGAGCTGGAAGGGCTGGAAAAGCGGGCTGGCGGTGACTTGCTTATCGGACGATCCCATGCGGATGCTCCTTGTGGACGGGGGAAGGGGGCGGCGCGTGGGGCGCCGCAGCGGGAAAAACGGATGGAAAGCGGTGTGATCGATCAGGGCAGCAAGAGCCGCCCAAGCATCACATCCAGCATGTCGTGCAGGGCCTGCACGCCGTGGTCGACCTTGGTGCGCAGCACAGCGCCTTCCCAGGCATCCCAGAAGAAGGCGGACAGGGCGCCGGCCTCGACGTCCTGCCGCACTTCACCGGCTTGCTGAGCCTGCGCGATCAGCGCGGCCAGGCGGGTGCGCCAGTCCGCCAGCACGCTGGCCAGCACCTCGCGGCACTGGGGGCTGGCATCGGCCAGCTCGGCGGCGAAATTGCCGACCAGGCAGCCCTGGCAGCCAGCCTGGGCGTGGTGGGCGATGAAGGTGCCGAACAGGTGGCGGATGGCGGCCACCGGCGATGCGGGGGCGCCGGCCATGCCGCGCTGCCAGGCCTGGTCCACCCAGTCCGCATAGTTGCGCAGGATCTGGGCGGCGAAGGCCTCTTTGCTGTCGAAGTGGTTGTAGAAGGAGCCCTTGGGCACACCCGCGTGCTCGGTGATCTGCTGGATGCCCGTGGCGTTGTAGCCCTGCTGGTTGAACAGGGCGTAGCCGGCGGCGGCCAGGCGCCTGGGGATGTCGGTTTTGTCGGCGGTGCGGGGCATGTGGTCAATAATATGACCAGTCGTCTTAAAACGGTGGCGGCCGCTGTGGAATACCCGCTCACCGCTCATGGATAAGACGGCCGGACACAATCGCCCCGCGCGCCAATTCGGGTTTGGGCTCAGCGGCGCGTCGGCCCGTGCTTGGCCTGTTTCGAGGTGGTCCCCCCCGCCTTGTGAAAGTAGAAGATGGACATTTCCCCCTATGTGCTGGCGCAGGGCGCCGGCGAGCCGCTCGTGTTCGTGCACGGCTCTTACGCCACCACCTCGACCTGGAAGAAGCTGATCGAGCGCCTGGCGCCCACCCACCAGTGCATCGCGCTGCGTCTGCCGGGCCATGGCGGCATGCCGGACCCGGATGACTTCAACATGCCCACCATGGAGACGGAGCTGGGCCTGCTGGCCGAGGCCGTGCGTCAGTTCACCGACCGCCCCATCCACCTGATCGGGCACTCCTATGGCGGTGTGGTGGCCCTGGCTCAGGCGCTCAAGGGCAACCTGCCGCTGGCGCAGCTGACCTTGTTCGAGCCCGTGGCCACCTGGGTGCTCCAGGCCGTGGGCGATCAGGCCATGCAGGCGCAGGTCGATGCCTTCCTCGGCCGCTACCGCCACGATGCCGCCCTGGGCTTGCCCGATGTGTGCGGCCAGGTGATCGACTTCTGGGGCGGCGCCAACGATTTCGCGCAACTGCCGCCTCACATCCGCGCCGCCATGGCACCCATGGTGCGCAACAACCTGCGGCACTGGGATGTCTGCACCCACTCCCCGTATGCCGCTGCGGACCTCGCCGGCCTGGACGTGCCCACACGCCTGGTCTGCGGCACCCGCTCCAACCAGGTCGCCCACGCCATCGTCGCGCACCTGCACAGCCTGCTGCCGCACAGCCGCTGCTGGGAGATCGAAGGTGCCAGCCACGGCCTGGTCACCAGCCACCCTGACGAGTGCCTGGCCATACTGCAAAGCCCCGTTCAAGAAGGCGCGCCCTGACGCGGCGGCCCGAGGAGACGGCCAGACGTCGCGCCGCTTAAAATCCCCCGCTTTCGTCCATCCCGATCCACCCATCCATCCGCCAGGGGCCTGCTTCCGTGTCCGATCGACTCTTTGTGTCCATGCAGCATGTGCTGCCCAAGACGACCCTCACACAAGGGGCGGGCAAGCTGGCGTCCATGCGCGGCCGCCACTTGACCACGGCCTTCATCGGCTGGTTCGTCAAACGCTATGGGGTCGACATGAGCGAGGCGGCCAATCCCGACATCGCCAGCTACCCCACCTTCAACGAGTTCTTCTCGCGTCCCTTGAAGCCCGGTGCGCGTCCCTTGGCGCAAGCCGACCTCATCTGTCCGGTGGACGGCGCC
>CAYPUS010000201.1:0-6140 GCA_964413815.1 uncultured Aquabacterium sp.
ACCGTGTGGGGCAACCACTCGCCCACCATGTACGCCGACTACCGCTTCGCCACCGCGAACGGCAAGTCCATCAAGGACACCATCAACGACCACGACTGGAACGCCAACACCTTCCTGCCCACCGTGGGCAAGCGTGGCGCCGCCATCATCGCCGCCCGTGGCCTGTCCTCGGCTGCTTCGGCCGCCAACGCCGCCATCGACCACATCCGTGACTGGGCCCTGGGCTCCAAGGGCGAATGGGTCACGATGGGCGTGCCTTCCAATGGCGAATACGGCATCCCCAAGGATGTGATCTTCGGCTTCCCCGTCATCACCGAGAACGGCAAGTACAAGATCGTCGAAGGTTTGGACATCGACGCCTTCTCGCAAGAAGCCATCAACAAGACCCTGGCTGAACTGCAAGGCGAACAAGACGGCGTCAAGCACCTGCTGTGATGCCTGACTGCGATGGCGGGCCGCTGCGGCCCACCGTCTCCGGCATGACGACAAAGCCGACCGGCACACTTGTGCCGCTCGGCTTTTTTCATGGCGCGCCCGGCACCAACAACCCCTCTCGCGCAAAGGGCGGTTTTAAGGGAGACTTGGCAACCGATGTCAGCCAAGGAGCGCCCCTGTCATGTCCACCCTGACCGCCATCCACCCCCGCCAGGCCTTGTTCGGCGCCGATCACCGGGCCCATACCCTGCCCGTGTGCGACCACTATGCGGGCGTCGAGGCGCGCATGCGCAAGAGCCTGACCTTGCAGGCCGAGATGGCCGAGGAGGCCGGCCGGGCGGTGTTCGACGTCACGCTCGATCTGGAGGATGGCGCGCCCGTGGGTGGCGAGCATGAGCAGGCCGAGCTGGTGGCCGAGCTGCTCAACAGCCCCGACAACACCTGGTCCCGCGTGGGTGCCCGCGTGCACCCGCCCAGCCACCGGCGCTTCGAGGACGATGTGGACACCCTGCTGCGCAAGGCCGGTGACCGGCTGGCTTACCTGATGGTCCCCAAGGTGGCCTGCTTCGAAGAGGCCGAACGCGCGGTCGAGACGATCAAGGCCTGCCGCGTCCAGCACGGAGTCGGGCGCGCCGTGCCCGTGCACTTTCTGATCGAGACCCACCGTGCCGTGCAGGACGTGGCCGACATCGCCCGCCTGCCCTGCGTGGAGTCGCTTTCATTCGGGTTGATGGACTTTGTCTCCGATCACCGCGCCGCCATTCCCGCTTCGGCCATGACATCGACCGGCCAGTTCGAGCACCCGCTGGTCTTGCGCGCCAAGCTGGAGATCTCGGCAGCCTGCCATGCGGCGCACATCACGCCTTCGCACTGCGTGGTCACCGAGTTCAAGGACAAGCGCGCGCTCAGCCGCGCCGCCACCCTGGCCAGCCGCGAGTTGGGCTACACGCGCATGTGGAGCATCCACCCCGACCAGATTCCCGTGATCATCGAGGCCTTCGCCCCCGTCACGGCAGAGATCGACGATGCGATCGAGATCCTGCAGACCGCGCAGGGCTCGCACTGGGCTCCGATCTCCTACCGCGGCGTGCTGCACGACCGGGCGAGCTACCGCCATTACTGGTATGTGCTGGAGCGCGCATGGCTGACGGGGCAGCCCCTGCCCGCCGAGATCGAGGAGACCTTCTTTGCGCTGTGAGATGTTTAGCCATGAAGCGGTGAGGCTTCACGCCGCAAGCAGGCTCTGACAGCTGCCCCGCCCTCAACGCAACTTGAACACCGACACCAGCCCGGCCAGGCGGGCCGCCTGGTCCTTCATGCTTTCCGCCGCGGCGGCCGATTGCTCGACCAGTGCCGCGTTCTGCTGGGTCATGGTGTCGAGCTGCGTCACGGCGGTGTTGACCTGCGAGATGCCGTCCGACTGCTCGCTGGAGGCGGTGGAGATCTCGCCGATGATGTCCGCCACGCGCTGCACCGAGGTGACGATGGCCGACATGGATTGCCCCGCCTCGTTCACCAGCGCGGCGCCGGCGTCGACCTTCTCGCTCGATGCGCTGATCAGCACCTTGATTTCCTTGGCGGCGCTCGCGGCGCGCTGAGCCAGCGCGCGCACTTCACCGGCGACAACGGCAAAGCCCCTGCCCTGCTCGCCTGCGCGTGCCGCTTCCACCGCGGCGTTCAGCGCCAGGATGTTGGTCTGGAAGGCGATGCCGTCGATCACACCGATGATGTCGACGATGCGCTTGGAGCTCTGGGTGATTTCGTCCATGGTCGTGACCACCTCCGAGACCACGCCGCCGCCACGGGTGGCAGCCTCGGCTGCGCCGGACACCAGCTGATTGGCCATGCGGGCCGCATCGGCGGTGCTGCGGATCGTGCCGGAGATCTCTTCCATGGTCGATGCGGTCTGCTGCAGGCTGGACGCCGCCTGCTCGGTGCGGCTGGACAGGTCTTGGCTGCCACTGGCCACCTCGTCGCTGGCCACGCGGATGGACTCGGTGGATGCGCGCACATCGCCCACGATGCTGCGCAGCGACTGCTGCATGGCCTCCAAGCTGTGCGCCAGCTCGCACAGTTCGTCCTTGCCATCGATGTCCACCTGGGTCGACAGATCGCCCTGCGCGATGACCTGGGTGGCGGCCACCACGCGGCGCAGCGGCGTGATCACGGAACGGGCAATCACCCATGCACCGCCGGCCCCCACAACCACGCACAGCAGGGCCATGGCCACCAGGCGCAGGCGGGCGCTCTCGACATCCTCGGCCGTGACGCGAGCCTGCTCATCGGCCTGCTTGCGCTGGGACAGCTGGTAGGCATGGATGGCCTCGATGTAATCGGCAGCGGCGGGCAGCAACTGGCTGTTGAGGGCTTCCTTGGCACCAGGATCCTCGATGTCCAGCAATGCGAAGATGTTGTCGCGCTTGGCGATGTAGGCCTTGCGGCGCTCGGCGATCCCATCGAACTGCGCTTTTTCCTCGTCGCTGTCGACGCTGGCTTCGAGTTCCTTTTGCAGCGCGCTGATCTGCGCGGACGTCTCTTTGATCAAGGGCTGGAAGTGCCGATCGACTTCGTCCATGCCACCGGACTTGGCAATGGCCAGGGTGCGGTTGACGTTGAGTTGCGTCATGCCCTGCCACTGCAAGGCTTTGGATGCGCGCGCCTGCATGCGCTCGCCGGCATCGACGGCCCGCATGGTGTCGGCCAACTCATACCAGCCCGTGGCCGCGATGGCAGCCGCCAGTGCCAGCACCAGGCCGAAACCCACCCACAGCCGGTGGCCGATCCTGATTTGATGCAGATTCATTTTGCTCCTCGTGTCATCGGACAGGCAGGACCGGCAAGCAGCGCCCGCATCGTTTGCCGAGCGCGCATTCGGTCAGGATCACCCTCGTGATCAAGGGGGATATCGGTGAAATGGCCGGCGCATTGAGCGCCGCAGCCGTCACAAATCCGCGATGAATCCCCAAAAATGGGCTTTTTTTGCCTGGCGGCAGGCCGAGTTCAGGCCGCGCGTCCGGAATCACCGTCGGATTCGGCCCCGTAGAAGGGCATCCTGAATTGGGCACAGCAAGCGCCGCACTGCTGGCCGTTCAGATCCGTGGACATGTCGTGAACAGATGGGATGCGCGGTGATCAGAGGCCATGCGCCTTGAGCTTGCGCCACAGCGTGGTCCGGCTGATGCCCAGCCGGGCGGCTGCCTGAGCCTTGTCGCCGCCGCAGGCCGCGAGCACGCGCTGGATTTCGCGCAGCCCCGCCTCATCCTGGGTGGATTTGAGCGGCGCGCTGCCGACCGCGACATCCGATTTGGCCGCATCGCCCCAGGGGTTCAGCGCCACGCTGGCCGCCTGCGCACCGGCCGACATACCTGCAGCCACCCCCGCCGCTGCGCCGCCGACAGAAACAAACAGTTCGGGCGCCGCCTGGCGAAGGAAGACGAGATCCTGCGCAAGACCATGGGCGCCCTCGCCGCGGGCATCGCTGGATGCGGGGGCATTGACCATGCGCCTGCGCGGCGCGCCGGCATAGGCCACCAGGCGCTCGATGAGGTTCTCCAGCTCGCGCACATTGCCCGGCCAGTCGTGCTGGGCACCCTGGGCGATCAGCGCCTCAATCAAGCCTTGCGTGGGCCCAGCGTCGATGGCCAGGCGCTGGCAGATGCGGGCATGCAGGGCGCGCGCGATGGGCCCCAGGTCCTCGATGCGTGCGCGCAGCGGCGGCACGTCCAGGCGCAGGATGTTGAGGCGGTAATACAGGTCCAGCCGAAAGCGCCCCTGGCGCACCTGCTCGCCCAAGTCGCGGTGGGTGGCGGCGATGATGCGCACGTTCACGGGGGTGGGCTCGGTCGCGCCCACGCGCAGCACCTCGCGCTCTTGCAACACGCGCAGAAACCGCGTCTGCAACGACAGCGGCATCTCGCCCACTTCATCGAGAAACAAGGTGCCGTTGTGCGCGGCCTCGAACAGGCCCACCTTGCCGCCTTTGCGTGCGCCGGTGAAGGCGCCTTCCTCGTAGCCGAAGAGTTCGCTCTCCAGCAAGGTCTCGGACAGGGCCGCGCAGTTGACCGCCACGAAAGGCATCTCGCGGCGTTCGCCGGCCATGTGGATGCCTTGTGCGATCAGCTCCTTGCCCGTGCCGCTTTCGCCGATCAGCAGCACCGTGGCCATGCTGCGCGCGCATTGCAAAGCGCCTTCGCGCAGGCCGCGCATGGCCGCGCTGTCGCCCAGCAACTGGCCCAGCTCATGGCGTGAGCCGGGTGCGTGCGGCTTGGTGCGCGTGCGGATGTGCCGGTCCACGCGCTGGATGCTGATGGGGTCCTGGCAGCTGAGCACCGCGCCGGTCAGCACGCCCTGCTCGACGATGGGCATGCGGTTGACGATCAGGGTCTTGCCCCGCACGCGCTCGATCTTCTCCAGATCCTGCGTCCCCAGGCGCAAGGTGGCCTGCAAGCTCAATTCAGGGCAGACCTCGCTGAGCCGGTGACCCTGCCATGCCGTGGGGCCGATGCCCAGCCACTGCGCCATCGCGGGATTGAGGGTCTGGATGCGCTCTTGCTGGTCCACGGCGATCACGCCATCGCTCAGTTGCGCCAGGATCGTGCTCAGGCGCTCGCGCTTGGCCTGCTCGATGCGGGCCGTGCGGGCCACTTCCACCGCGTCCTCCAGGGCCTCGCGCACCGCATCGGTCGAGTACAGGAAGACGCCCGCCAGCCCGGCCTGCTCGGCCAGATCGGCCACCAGCCCAGGGCCGATGACGGCCTGCACGCCTTCGCGCTTCATGGCCTGCACCGCGGCGTGCACATCTTCTTCGGTCCGGTAGGTGCGCTGCACCAGCGCCAGATCCAGCGAATGCGCGAAGGGCGACAGGTCAGGCGCCATGCCCTCGTAGGTGAGCAGGCCGATGCGCGCGGCCATGCTGCGGGCATGCGCCAGCGCCTGCATCACGTCGAAGCCGCCCACCTTGACCAGGACGACGGGCATGTCGAGGTGCTGGCGCAGGTAGGCGCCGTTGGAGCCGGCCGAAACAATGACGTCGATGGGCCGCTCGCGCTGCATCGCGCGGATGCGTGCCACGGCCTGCTCGAAACCCATGTCCAGCACATCGACCGAAGCGCGGCCGGCAAAGTCCGGCGCCAGTTCCTGCAGCATCTTGTTGATGCGGCGAAAGCCCACTGCCACGATGTGCGGCAAGCCGGTAGGTGGCGTGGACAAGGGCATGGCGGCAGGCACGGTAGGCTGGATGTTTCAAACATTGTCGCATGAACGCATCAATGCGTTTCGCATATGAAACATCATCCGGTGTGGGAAAACGGACGCGGCCCGCCAAGTATTGGCCTTTTCGCAGGAGAATCAAGGGCTTGCCTTTGCGCCAGCCGTTCAGCCGGGCCCTCTTTGCCGGCCTGGCACAGGCGTTGCGCTCTCCCCTGACCGGTTTCACCCGACCCACCTGGAGATCCTTATGGCCTTGACCCCCGGCGCCCGTTTTCGCCAAGCCCTTGCGGATGAATCGCCGCTGCAGATCATCGGCGCGATCAACGCCAACCACGCCCTGCTGGCCAAGCGCGCCGGCTACCGCGCCATCTACCTGTCGGGCGGCGGCGTGGCCGCGGGCTCCCTGGGCTTGCCGGACCTGGGCATCAACACGATGGACGACGTGCTGATCGACACGCGCCGCATCACCGACGTGTGCGACCTGCCCTTGCTGGTCG
>CAYPUS010000202.1:0-2994 GCA_964413815.1 uncultured Aquabacterium sp.
CGCGCAGCTCATGGCCGAGCACTCGATGTGCCAGCCCGGGCGGCCCGTGCCGAACGGCGAGTCGTACTTGGCGTCGGCGGGCTCTTCGGGCTTGGCGGCCTTCCAGAGCACAAAGTCCAGCGGATCGTGCTTGCCGTCTGCAGCCTGTGCCCCCGCGCCGATGAGCTCGCGCTCGCCGCCGCGCAACTGGTCCAGGGACTTGCCCGACAGCTTGCCGTAGCCCTCGAACTTGCGCACCGCGAAGTTCACATCGCCATTGGGCGCCCGGTAAGCCAGGCCGTTTTGCTCCAGCTTGCCGATGAGGTCGAGCATCTGCCCGACGTAGTCGGTGGCGCGCGGTTCGAGCGTGGGAGCTTCGATGCCCAGGGCGGCGATGTCTTCGTGCATGGCCGCCGTCATCTCATCGGTCAACTGCCGGATCGGGATGCCCCGTTCGACGGCCCGCCGGATGATCTTGTCGTCGATGTCCGTCACATTGCGGACATAAGTCACCGAAAAACCCGATGTTTTAAGCCATCGCTGCACCACATCAAAGGACATCATCATGCGAGCGTGTCCGACATGGCAAAGGTCGTAAACCGTCATGCCGCACACGTACATGCGGACCTGGCCTGGCGTCAAGGGAACAAACGTTTCTACCTGACGGGACAGGCTGTTGAAAATGCGCAAACTCATGGAAGCTAAAGGGGTCGGCGATGTTGGATCGGCGATGTGTAACAGGCAACAGACGAGGAGCTGGTATGCACAAAGCCAACACCTGATGCGAGTCGTTAAGCGACCCCACCGCTCAGATACAATTCGTTGAGTATAGCGGGCCGTGGCCTCAAGAAAGTGTCCATTGGATACCAGCTTGAAACCGACTGCTATCCTCTCAAAGTTTGCGCGGCCCAGGCCAAATTTGTAACCGGCACGAGGCCGTAGCAAAGCGGCGTTCACACCCCCGTGACGCCCGATTTCCAAACATACTGGTAAGTAAATCCATGCAAGCTGTTGTGCCCACTACTGGATTCCGCCTCACGGCCCTGGCAGCAAAATGCCTCGCAATTGCTGCGCTGTCCCTCACCGCCCTGAGTGTGCGTGCCGATGACATCAGCGACGTGCAAAAACTGCTTGCCTCAGGCAAGAACATCGAAGCGCTGAACAAGGCCGACCAGTTCCTGGCCAGCAAACCGCGCGATCCCATGATGCGCTTCCTGCGCGGCATCAGCCTGTCCCAGGCCGGCCGCACGGCCGAAGCCATCACGGCCTTCACCAAGCTCACGGAAGACTACCCCGAGCTGCCCGAGCCCTTCAACAACCTGGCGGTGCTCCACGCACAGCAAGGCCAATACGACAAGGCCCGCACGGCCCTCGAGATGGCCATCCGCACCAACCCCAGCTACGCGACCGCCTACGAGAACCTGGGTGATGTCTACGCCAAGCTGGCCAGCCAGGCTTATTCCAAGGCCCTGCAGATCGACACCCGCTCGGCCGTGGCGCCGAAGCTGGCGATGATCCGCGACCTCTTCCCCAAGGAGCGCAACAGCATCGTGGCCGCTGCCGCACCGGCACCGGCCCCCACGCCTGCCCCCGCGCCCGCACCGGTGGCCGCCAAGCCCGCCCCCGCACCGGCGCCTGCGGCGGTCGCCACCCCCGTGCCCGCGCCCGCCCCTGTTGCGGCCAGCGAGATCAAGCCGGCCCCGGCTGCCGATCACGAACGCGAAGTCGAATCCGCCGTGCGTGAATGGGCCTCCGCCTGGAGCCGCAAGGACATGTCCGACTATTTCGCCGCCTACTCGAAGGATTTCAGCGGCGGCAAATCCCGCAAGGCCTGGGAACAGGAGCGCCGTGACCGTATCCTTGGCAAGCGCAGCATCACCGTCAAGATCTCCAACCTGAAGGTCAGCGTCGATGGCAACAAGGCCACCGCCCGCTTCCGTCAGGACTACAAGGCCGACAGCCTGGACATCAGCGGCAGCAAGCGCCTGGATCTGATCCGCAGCAATGGCACCTGGGTCATCGTGAAGGAAAGTGCTGGTTCGTAATGAGTCTTGCGGGTGACCGTCGCCGGGGCTTCGGCCTCGGCGGACGGAAAATGGGCCTCGGGGCCCGCTTTGTCGTTGCGTTGGTACTCGCCGGACTCTTCGGTTTGTCCGGCCCGCAAGCCGATGCGCGCGAGAGCAGCCGCCGCAAGCAGGCCGCCAAACCCAAGGCCAAGGCCGCGGCTGTTGCCACTGCTGCAGCCACCGCCCTGCCCGCCCTGAAGGCGCAGTCCCGTCCGGCCGAGGCCCGCCTGCTGGAAATCTACCGGCTGATCGGCCAAGGCAAGTCGCGCGAGGCGCTGGGCAAGGCGCAGTCCCTCGTGAGCGACGTGCCGAACTTCCAGCTCGCACAGTTGGTCTACGGCGATTTGCTGATGGCCCAGACCCGCCCCTTGCCCGCCATGGGCAACGCGCCCTCGGACATGGCCATGAAGGCCTCGCAGCGCCTGGAGCAGTTGCGTACCGAAGCAGACCGGCGCATCTGGGCCCTGCGCGAGCGCCCGCCTGAAGGCGCCCTGCCCGCGCAATTCATCGAGGTGCCCCCGACGACACGGCATGCCATCGCCGTCGACGCCAGCCGCTCGCGGCTGTACCTCTTTGAAAATGGTCCGCAGGGCCTGAAGCTGGTGTCAGACCACTACGCGTCCATCGGCCGGCTGGGCGCAGAAAAGAACTTCGAAGGCGATCAGCGCACCCCGTTGGGCGTCTACTACATCACCAGCCGGCTCACCGCCAGGCAACTGAGTGATTTCTACGGTGCCGGCGCCCTGCCCCTGAACTACCCCAACGAGTACGACCGCCGCCTGGGGCGCACCGGCAGCGGCATCTGGCTGCACGGGGTGCCCAGCGACAGCTATGCCCGCAGCCCCCACAGCACCGACGGCTGCGTGGTGCTGGCCAACCAGGAACTCCAGACCATCCTGGAGAAGGTCCAGCCCCGCTCGACCCCGGTGGTGATCGCCAAATCGCTGCA
>CAYPUS010000202.1:3004-6036 GCA_964413815.1 uncultured Aquabacterium sp.
GACAAAGCCCACCAGCAACGAACTCCAGCGCCGCAGCCTGCAGAATCTGCTGGAGGGCTGGCGGGTCGCCCGTGCAAGCGGCGACATGAACCGCCTGCTTTCGTTTTATTCTCCGCAGTTCGCCAATGGCTCGAAGGACCTGAACCAGTGGCGTCAAACCCTGGAGCGCGAGGTCATGCAGCAACGCGGCCGCTCGCTTCAGCTCAAAGATGTGGCCATCCTCGGCTGGCAGGACAAGAGCGACATCCTCATCGTCACCTTCGGTGAGGTGGCCGACGGTCAACGGACCGGCTCGGTCAAACGTCAATACTGGGGCAAAGAGGGTGGCCTCTGGAAAATCTTCTATGAAGGAGTGATTGGATGACGACGCAACAACGCACGCAGTCAACGGCACCCGGTGTCATCGGCAAACTGGCCCTGACCGCCCTGATGTTCGGCAGCGCACAGATCGCCCTGGCCCAGAAGGTCAAACTCAGCACCAGCCTGGGCGACATCGTCGTCCAGCTCGAGCCCGCCAAGGCCCCCAAGACGGTCGAGAACTTCGTACAGTACGTCAAGGCCGGTCACTACGACGGCACCATCTTCCATCGCGTCATCGACGGCTTCATGATCCAGGGAGGCGGCATGACCCCCGACATGAAAGAAAAAGCCACCCGTGCGCCGATCCCTCTGGAAAGCCGCAACGGCCTGAGCAATGTGCGCGGCACGCTGGCCATGGCACGAACCAATGTGCCGGACTCTGCCACCTCGCAGTTTTTCATCAATGTGGTGGACAATCATTTCCTTGACGCCGCCCGCTCGCCCGACGGCAACGGCTACGCCGTTTTCGGCAAGGTCGTCCAGGGCATGGATGTGGTCGACAAGATCCGCAAGGTTCCGACCGGCAACAAGGGCATGCATGGCGACGTGCCCCGGGAGCCCGTCCTCATCAAATCCGCCACCATCGAAAAGTAAATCGCACCATGACCAAGACCGTTGAACTGCACACCACCGCTGGCCTGATCCGACTCGAACTCGACGACGAAAAGGCCCCGGTCACCGTCGCGAACTTCCTGGCCTACGTGAATGCGGGCCACTACGACGGCACGATCTTCCACCGCGTGATCAAGGGCTTCATGGTGCAAGGCGGCGGTTTTGAGCCCGGCATGACGCAAAAGCCGACCAAGGATCCCATCACCAACGAGGCCAACAACGGCCTCAAGAACGATCACTACACGATCGCGATGGCCCGCACCAGCGCCCCGCACTCGGCCAGCGCCCAGTTCTTCATCAACAGCACGAACAACGACTTCCTGAACTTCAAGTCGGAAACGCCTTCCGGCTGGGGTTACGCCGTGTTCGGCAAGGTTGTCGAAGGCAAGGAAGTGGTCGACCAGATCGAGAAGGTCAAGACCGGCCGCAAAGGCTTCCACGATGACGTGCCTCTGGAAGACGTCGTCATCACGAAGGCCGTGGCGGTCTGACTTGCGCGCTGACGACTGACCGATCCGCGCCGGCTCGTGCCCGACACGCCCGCCTTGCCCACGCCGGGCACCCTCCATGCACCGCCCTCGTGGCGGTGCATTGATTTCATCTCCGACTTGCACCTGCACGAAGGGCTGCCCCTCACCACGCAGGCGCTGGGCGACTACCTGCAACGCACACCGGCCGATGCCGTCCTGATGCTGGGGGACATCTTCGAGGCCTGGGTGGGCGACGACATGCGGGACCAGCCCTACGAGGCCGCCTGCACCGCCATGCTGGCCGAAGCGGGACGCAGGCTCTACCTCGGCATGATGGTCGGCAACCGCGACTTTCTGCTGGGCGAGGCGATGATCGGCGCCTGCCATGCACACGCCCTGCAGGACCCGACCGTGCTGCGCGCCTTTGGCCGCACCCTCTTGCTGATCCACGGTGACGCGCTGTGCCTGGCCGACACCGGCTACCTGCGCTTCAGGGCACAGGTCCGGGCGCCCTCATGGCAACAGGCCTTCCTGGCCGCCCCTCTTGAAGCTCGACTGGAACAGGCACGCCAGATGCGCCAAGCCAGCCAGGCGCATCAGCAGGGCATGGCCCAAACAGAATGGGCCGACGTCGACGAAGCCGCGGCCACGGCCTGGATGGCGGCCACCGGTGCCGAAACCCTCGTGCACGGCCACACCCACCATCCCGCTGACGAGCCCTTCGGCGTCGAAGGCGGCATGCGCCATGTGCTCAGCGACTGGGACCTCGACCACGGCGGGCGCCCGCGCGCCGAGGTGCTGCGGCTCAGTGCAACTGGGTTTGAGCGGCTGTCGCTGGCCGCAGCCAGCGCGGGCTGAACGGGACCTCAAGGCACTCGCTCAGGCCCAGGCGGCTTGCGATGCCGCCATGTCACCGCCCCGAAGCGGCATGCTCCGCATGCATCGATTGCGACAAAAAAAGCCAGCACGAAGCTGGCTTTTTATCTTTGGGCCGATCAGACGACACAGCCTCCGCTGCGCCGCCTGCCCGGCAGGCCCATCTGCCGCATCACTCGGCCGTGGCCGCTTCCGGCTTGGCCTTGTCGCTCTTCTTGTTGGGCTGGATGTCGAGCTTGACCTCGGGCTCGCCTTTGGCGTTGTCCACCACATCCACCATCAAGCGACCACCGTCGACCAGGCTGCCGAACAGCAGTTCGTCGGCCAGTGCACGACGGATCGTGTCCTGGATCAGGCGCTGCATCGGGCGTGCACCCATCAGCGGATCGAAACCGCGCTTGGCCAGATAGCGGCGCAGCTCGTCCGTGAAGGTGACCTCCACCTTCTTCTCGGCCAGCTGACCTTCCAGCTGCAGCAGGAACTTGTCGACCACGCGCAGGATGACTTCCTCGTCCAGCGCCTTGAAGCCCACGATGGCATCCAGACGGTTGCGGAACTCGGGCGTGAACTGCCGCTTGATGTCGGCCATTTCGTCGCCCAGCTCACGCGTGTTCGTGAAGCCGATGGTGGACTTCTGCAGCGTCTCGGCGCCCGCATTGGTCGTCATGATGATCATGACGTTGCGGAAGTCGGCCTTGCGCCCGTTGTTGTCCG
>CAYPUS010000203.1:0-5989 GCA_964413815.1 uncultured Aquabacterium sp.
CGCATTGCAGGGAGCCGCGCAGGTCGAAGCGGGCCGGATCGGCCAGCCGCACGCCCTGCTCCATCAGCGCCTGGGCCTGTGTGAGCTGGAAGCGGCGCTCGAGTTCGGCCAGTTGCAGGGGGCTGTTGACGCCCAGCACCTCGATCTCGTCGCGGGGCTGGGCGGCCACCACCGTCAGGCCTTCGGCCTGGGCCATGGCCACGACATCGGTCAGGTAGTACTCGCCTTGGGCGTTGTCGTTCGTCAGGCGCCCCAGCCACTGCTTCAGGCGGGCGGTGGGCGCGGCCATCACGCCGGTATAGACCTCGCGGATGGCGCGTTGCGCTTCGCTGGCGTCCTTGTGTTCGACGATGGCCAGCACGCGCTCGCCGGATGGGTCCCGCACGATGCGGCCGTAGCCGGTGGGGTCGGCCAGGTCGATGGTCAGCAAGGCCAGCTTGCTGCCCGCGCAAGCATCGATCAGGGCCTGGGCCGTGGCGGCTTCGATCAGGGGCGTGTCGCCATTGAGGATCAGGGTGATGCCCTCATCCGGCAGCTGCGGCACGGCCTGCTGCACGGCGTGGCCGGTGCCCAACTGGGGCTCCTGGCGCACGAAGTGCAGCGGCGCCTGCGGGAAGGCGGCCGTCATCTCGGTCTCGACCAGCTCGGCGCCGTGGCCAATGATCACCACGTCGCGGTCGGCCTGCAGGCTGGCGGTGGTCGCGATCACATGCGAGAGCATGGGCCGCCCGGCGAGCTTGTGCAGCACCTTCGGGCGTGCGGACTTCATGCGGGTGCCTTTGCCCGCGGCCATGATGACGATGGAAAGCGACATGTAATGCTGATCCTGGCTTGTAGTCTGTCTGTACTGCGCCCCTGTCAGGGGGCCTCCCACTAGCGGGCCGTGCCAGGCGGCACCGGAACCGTCACCACGCGCGGGCTGACGGCCTGGCGCGGGAAATCCTTGAGCGCGGCCTCGAAGAGGAAAGGATAAAGCGCATCGATGGGCGATCCGACACGTTCGTGCACCGCGTGGGCCTCATAGAGGACCTGATTGTTGCGGCGATCACGAATCAGGAGGTCGGCCTGCATCTGCGTCCAGGGTGGCTCCATCGCCATGCTGATCGACAAGCCGCCACGGCCGCCCCCACCCCACCAGCCGCCGAAGCCGGGGCGCCAGGGGCTGTAATAAGGCGAACCATGGGGGCCATACGGTCCGTAATAAGGGCCCCACGCCCCCGGGTAGCGCGGCTCGACCCGCGCCTGGGCGCCCACCTGCACGGTGACATCGGCCTGCTTGGGGTCGTCCACCTTTTTGAAACCGGCGGTCGCCAGCGCCGGCTCGGCGGCGGCTTCGAGCACGGCCTGCTCCTCGGCGCGGTTCTCTTGGGAAGGCAGGCGCTCGAACACATAGGCGCCGGGCTCGCGCCCTTGCGGCCAGGTGCCGAAGCTCGAGACCTTGCTGGTGACCTCCTGCAGGCCGGCGCAGGCCGTCAGCAGCAGGGCCATGCCCATCGCCGCGATGCCACGCAGTGCCCGGGCGCCGGGCCGCGGGCCCGGATGGTGATCAATCAAGCCCTTGCGCATGTCGGCACCTCTTGCGGCTTGTGTTGGCGGGGCTGGCAGCTCAGGTCGCCTTGCGCACGGCAATGGAAGACAGAGACACCAGCGTTTCGCCGGGCACACCTGGCTCCGGCGTGGCGCAGCCCTCGTCCTCGTCGAAGGCGATGTCGCCGCCCGGCATGGGCTTGCCGGTGGCCTTGATCGTCTCGAAGGGGTAGAGCGTGCGGTCCATCATGTGCGAAGGAACGATGTTCGCCAGGGCGGTGAACAGGTTGTCCACCCGGCCCGGGAACTTGCGGTCCCAATCGTTGATCATCTCGCGCATCTGCTGGCGCTGCAGCCCTTCCTGGCTGCCGCACAGATTGCAGGGGATGATCGGGAACTCACGGTGTTCGGCGTAGGTGGCCAGGTCCTTTTCGGCGCAATAGGCCATGGGACGGATGACCACGTGCTCGCCGTTGTCGGTGACCAGCTTGGGCGGCATGCCCTTGAGCTTGGAGCCGAAGAACATGTTCATGAACATGGTCTGCAGGATGTCGTCGCGGTGGTGGCCCAGGGCGATCTTCGTGCAGCCCAGCTCGGTGGCCACGCGGTAGAGGATGCCGCGGCGCAGGCGCGAGCACAGGCTGCAGGTGGTCTTGCCCTCGGGCACCACGCGCTTGACCACGCTGTAGGTGTCCTGCTCTTCGATGCGGTAGGGCACGCCGATCTTCTGGAAGTACTCGGGCAGCACGTGCTCGGGAAAGCCGGGCTGCTTCTGGTCGAGGTTGACGGCCACGATCTCGAAGCGGATGGGCGCCCGCTTCTGCAGGTTCATCAGGATGTCGAGCATGCCGTAGCTGTCCTTGCCGCCGGACATGCAGACCATGACCTTGTCGCCGTCTTCGATCATGTTGAAGTCGGTGATGGCCTGGCCCACCTGGCGGTGCAGGCGCTTGCTCAGCTTGTTCATCTCGAACGCGTGCCGTGCGGCCTGCACTTCCTCAGGCGTCTTGGCGGCGGCGGGTGCCTTGGCCCCGCTGGCCTTCGCGGCTGGCTGGGAGGCGGGCTCCACCCCCGGCTCGGGGGTGACAAGGGGTACATCCAGGCCCGCGCCCACGGCTTCGGTGATCAAAGCGGCATGGGCAAACAGCGCGGCGTCATCGATCTGGCGGTCGACCTTGGCAAGGTTGACCAGCGGCTTGTCGAGGGAAGAATCGGGGGTCGGGGCGTTCATGGCTGGGATTTTCGCCGATGTAAGGCCTCTTGGCAGACGCCGTGCCCGAATATCCGATCTTCAAGCTGGCATCTGCTTTGCCAACGCCGGCCGGGGCCGCAGGCTCACCACTGCCCCGTCTCCATCCGGATCGCAACCTCGCCGTCGTCGAAGATCTCCAGCTTGGCGATCTTCACGCGCACCCCCAGCACGCCCGGCAGGCCCATCAGGCGCGTGCAAACCTTGCCGATCAGCGTTTCGAGCAGGTTGACGTGCTGGGCCGTGCACTCCTCGATGATGATGCTGCGCACCCGGCGGTAGTCGAGCACGTTCATGATCTCGTCGTCGCGGGGCAGCAGGGGCTGGCTGCCCATGTTGAGCTCGGCGTCGACCATGATGGGTTGCGGCGCGTCGATTTCGTGGTCGAGCACACCCAGGCTGGCGTCGAAGCGCAGGCCGGTGAGGTTGAGCGTCTGGGTGCCGCGGGTCAGGGACATGGGGAATCGTCTCGCATCATGGAAAAGTCGCGCTCGAAGCGCTGCAGGTGCTGGCCGCCATCGACCAGGATGGTCGTGCCCGTCATCGAGCGGTTGGCCAGCGCGAAGGCCACGGTGGCGGCCACATCATCCGGCGTGGAAGAGCGCCCCAGCGGCGACAGCTTGTGCAGGGCCTCGAAGCGCTCGCCCTGCAACCAGTCGCTGCTCAGGGTCAGGCCGGGCGCCACGCCCAGCACGCGCACATGCGGGGCCAGGGCCAGGGCCAGCAGCGTGGTGGCCGACTCCAGCGCCGCCTTCGAGAGCGTGTAGCTCAGGAAATCGGGGTTGGGATTCCACAGCTTTTGATCGAGCAGGTTGACCACGCAGCCCGGCGCCGGGGTGGCATCCCTGCGGCCGGCCAGGTGATCGGCCAGCGCCTGGGCCAGCACGATGGCCGGCGCCGTGTTGGCGCGCAGGTGGCGCTCGAGCATGGCGTAGGTGAAGCGCTCGGCGTTGTCGTACTCGAAGGTCGAGGCGCTGTTGACCACGGCGTCGAGCCGGCCCAGGCCCGCGACCACCTCAGGCACCAATTGGCGCGTGGCGGCCTCATCGGCCAGATCGGCCACCACCACGAGCGCGCGGCGGCCCAGGGCGCGGATCTCGTCTACCGTGGCATCGGCCTGCTCGCGCGAGGCGCGGCAGTGCACGGCGATGTTCCAGCCTTGGCGCGCCAGCGTCAGGGCGATCTCGCGGCCCAGCCGCCTGGCCGCGCCGGTCACCAGGGCGACGCGGGCCGCGCCGTCTTTGAAGGAGATCGATGAATCGGAAGACATGGCGCTTTCCACAAGCTTTCTACAATGGGGACATGGATCGCCCGCCTCATCATCCTGGACCGAGCTCACATGCGGACCACAGTGTAGTGTCCGCCCCCGTCTCCGGCCACCCGCTGCCCGAACTCATCGCGCATGAAATCCGCGAGCGGGGCGGCTGGATGCCCTTCGAGCGTTTCATGGAGCTGGCGCTGTATGCGCCCGGCCTGGGCTACTACAGCGGTGGCCGGCGCGTGCTGGGATACCGCCCCGAAGACGGCAGCGATTTCGTGACCGCGCCGGAACTGACGCCGCTGTTCGGCGAAGTGCTGGCCCGCCAAGTCGGCCAGGCACTGGATGCCACCGGCACCGATGAGATCTGGGAGTTCGGCGCCGGCACGGGCGCGCTGGCCTCGCAGTTGCTGGGTGAACTGGGCGACCGCATCCGCCGCTACACCATCGTCGACCTGTCCGGCACGCTGCGCGACCGGCAGCACCAGGCCATCAGCAAGGCCCATCCGCAGATGGCCCACAAGGTGGTCTGGGCCGACAGCCTGCCTGACACCCTGCAAGGCGTGATCGTGGGCAACGAGGTGCTCGATGCCATGCCGGTGAACCTGATCCATTGGGATGGGCAGCAATGGCTGGAGCGCGGTGTGGCCCTGGAAGGGCAGCGGGCAGGCGCCCCGCACTTCGTCTGGTCCGACCGGCCGGCGCCCGAAGGCACGCGCCCGCCCACCGAACGGCCCGATGCCCATTTCGTGCCGGGCACCGTCACCGAGACCCATGCGCAGGCCGAGGCCTTCGTCGCGACGCTGGCTCAGCGCATGAGCCAGGGTGCCGCGTTCTTCCTTGATTACGGCTTTCCGGAATCCGAGTACTACCACCCGCAGCGTCATGGCGGCACGCTGATGTGCCACCACCTGCACCAGGCCGACCCGGATCCACTCTCGCAGGTCGGCGACAAGGACATCACCTCCCATGTGAACTTCACAGGTGTCGCGCTGGCCGGGCAGGAAGCAGGCTGGGAGGTGCTCGGCTACACCAGCCAAGGGCGTTTCCTGAGCAACTGCGGTCTGGCGGAAGCCTTGGCCGGCACGGGCCAGGCGCGCACGCGGGACGAGCTGGCATCGCGCGCGGCCATGCAGATGCTGTTGGCCGAGCACGAGATGGGCGAGCTGTTCAAGGTCATCGGCTTCGTGAAGGGGCCGTGGTTCGAAGCCCTGGGCTTCACGCACGGGGACCGCACGCACATGCTGTGAGGGCGCCCCGTGCGCACGTCAGGCTTCGCGCTGCGCGCTCACTGGTCCAGCCTGATCTGATAGTCGATCACATTGCCCCAGATCGGCTGGTATCCGCAGCCCGTGGGCCGCATGCCCCAGGACAGGATGGAGCGCGCACGGCGTGACTGGCCGTTCATGGGCTGCACCAGGTTCAGGTGATCGACCGCATGGGCCACCACGGCGAACTGCCATGTCGGGCTGTTGCCCGGCAGGGCATTGGCCAGGTGCACGCTGTCGTCGCCCACCGGACGGAAGATGCCCTGGGCATCGGCCACGCAATGCAGCACGAACTCGCGGCTGCCCGGCAAGGGCGCGGCGCCAAAACCCACGGTCTGCTTGATCTTGACCGGGCAGGCGAAGGTCCGGCGCTGCGGGTCATAACCGCAACAACTCATCTCCTCGAAATAGGTGCTGCCTGAAAAGGCCACTTTCGCGCCGCATTGGCGGGCCGCCACGAAGAAGGGATCGGTGGGCGGCACATACAGGGCGTCTTGCGCGCAGTGCTTGTACTTGGCGTACAGCTCGGCCTGGACTTTCAGTTGCGCGGACTCGGTGCCGATGGCCGCCGCGGACAGCAGCCGTGCCGCCTCTTCCTTGACGCTGGCTGGGCAGACGCTTTGCGTCTGGGCCTGGGCCGATGAAGCCCAGGCGCCCAGCAGCATGGTCAGCATGCCGGCCACGCCG
>CAYPUS010000204.1:0-5884 GCA_964413815.1 uncultured Aquabacterium sp.
TGCACGAGGCCGGCGGCAAGATCGCCCTGCAGATCCTGCACTTCGGCCGCTACGCCTACCATCCCGGCCTCGTGCACGGCCTGGGTCACGACCTTGTGCTGCTCGGCCTCTTCCGGCGTGGCCAGGCGGGCGCCGCCAGGATAGGGCCGGCCGTCGTCATTGGGGGCGATGCCGCCGGTCACCATCAGGGCCACTCCGCCGCGCGCGCGCTCGGCATAGAAGGCGGCCATGCGCTCGAAACCGTTCTTGGCCTCTTCCAGACCCACGTGCATCGAGCCCATCAGGACACGGTTGCGCAAGGTGGTGAAGCCCAGGTCCAGGGGGGCGAGCAGGTGGGGATAGGCGCTCATCGGAGGTCTCTCTCGGTTGTGGGGGGTCAAAGCCAACGGACGGGAAATGCGCAGGCGCGCAGGCGCACCATGCAACCAGTTGCATAACCGGCCGGGCGATCTTAGAAGAAGCGCCGGATTTATGCAACTGGTTGCATAGTTGCGCGCCCCCGCCTAGACTCGCGGCCATGTCACTGTCCCACGCCCTGATGACGTCCCTGCTGGAAAAATCGTCCTCAGGTTACGACCTCGCCCGCCGCTTCGACAAATCGATCGGCTACTTCTGGCGCGCCACGCACCAGCAGATCTACCGCGAACTGGCCCGCATGGAACAGGCGGGCTGGATCGCCTCCGAGGCCGCGCCCGATGTCGGCCGCACGCGCAAGCGCATCTACCGGGTGCTCGAAACCGGCCGGCAGGAGCTGGCACGCTGGGCGCGCGAGCCCGCCCCCTTGGTCGACATGCGCGACGAACTGATGGTGCGCCTGCGTGCGGACGCCGCCATCGGCCCCCTCGGGCTGGACAAGGAAGTGCAGCGGCGCCTGACACTGCATGCCGAGAAGCTGCAGGCCTACAAGGCCATCGAGGCGCGCGACTTCCCCGCCGGGCAGACCCATTCGCGCGAAGCCCGCATCCAGCACATGATCCTCAAGACCGGGATCATGTACGAAGAAAGCTGGGTCAACTGGTGCCAGGAGGCGCTGGAGGTGCTGAGCGAAACCGGCTGAGCGAAACCAGTTGAGCGAAAGGCGCTGAGCGCGCTCAGGCCGGCACCATGTCCGGCTCGTCCACCACGCAGCGGTTGCGCCCTTCGTGCTTGGCGCGGTAGAGCGCCGCATCCGCCCGTGCGATCAGGCCGTCGACGTTGAGCTCACCGTTCGCCGGACGCGTGACGGCCACGCCGATGCTGACCGTCACGCTGTCGGCCGTCGAAGAGCCTTCGTGCCGCAGGCCAGCTGCCTGGACAGCCTGGCACATGGTCTGCGCCACGGCCTGCGCCTGCTGCGCATTCATCCCGGGCAGGGCCACGATGAACTCCTCGCCGCCCCAGCGGGCCACGCAGCCTTGTTCGGCCGGCAACGACTCTTGCAGGATCGTCGCCACATGGCGCAGGCACTGGTCGCCCGCAGGGTGGCCGTAGCGGTCGTTGAAGGCCTTGAAGTGGTCCACGTCCATGAGCAGCAGCGCCATCTCGCCATCGGCGCTTGCCAGCGCTTCCCAACGCTCACGCACATACCCCTCGAACTCGCGCCGGTTGGGGGCGCCCGTGAGCGGATCGCGCCGCGACATCAGATCCAACTGCGCACGCGAGGCCGACAGCTTCTTGTGCAGCGCACTGGCCCGCACGGCCATCTGGAAGCGCCGGCGCTCCTCCAGTTCCAGCCGGTAGTTCATGATCAGCGTGTAGCCCGACATGAGCATCACCAGCAGGACCAGCGGGAAATCGAACAGATCAAAAGGCAGCGCCTTGCCATGCCGGCTCGCCGCGCACACCACGCTGATGCCGCAGATGATCAGCGAGAACAAGACGGCGAAGCGGAAACGGAAGCGCTGCACCAGATTGCCGTAGACGACGATGGGCACCAGGCCAGCGCTGTACAGCCCCGCGTAGGGGCTGCTGGAATGCGTCAGCAACCAGCCCAGACTCGCGCCGGCCGCCACGCCCGTCATCATGAGCAAGGACTCCATGAAGGCCCAGGGCAAGGCCAGCACAAAGCCCCGCGCCACAAAGGCAATCAGGAACATCAGCATCGCCACGGGCGCATACCAGTACACCCGCAGCTGCACGGCCAGGTCGTACACATCGGGGATCAGCCGCTGATCGACGAGCAGGAACAGCAGGTAGGCAAGCAGGGCGATGGCGCCGCTGATGATGAAGTGATTCAGACGCGCCGACGCGCAGGCGCTGTGGAAATGCGCCTCGTCGAAGTCATCGAAACGCAAGGACGGCGGCCGCCACGCCAGCAAACGCTGCAGATCGAAGTCAACGCGCAGGGGGGCTTGCCTCATGCCGCGCGCTCCCTGACGTCTTCTGCAGCGACGATGGGCGCATGATGGCTCGCATACCCGGCGTAGATGCGGTCACGGCCCGCCGCCTTCGAGCGGTAGAGCGCCTCGTCGGCCAGATCGAACAACTGGGCAGGCGTCATGCCCGCACCCGGCCGCATCGACACCCGGCCGCCACTGACCGTGACATGCGGCGCGCACTGCGACCCTTCATGGGGCAGTTGCAGCTTCGAGACCGCGCGCCGGATGCGCTCGGCCGCTGCATCGGCGGCATCCACGTCCGCATCCATCATCACCACCACGAACTCTTCACCGCCCCAGCGTGCCACCAGGTCACTGGGCCGGCGGATGCTGCGCGTGAGCGCCTTGGCCACTTCGACGAGGCATTTGTCGCCAGCCTGGTGGCCGTAGCGATCGTTATAGGGCTTGAAGTAGTCGATGTCGACGACGATCAGCGAGATCATCCGCCGCTGCGTCACCGCCCGCTCCCAGCACTCGGCCAGGAACTCGTCGAAGTAACGGCGGTTGGCCAACTGGGTCAATGTGTCGGTGGTGGCCATGCGGGTCAGGCGCTCGTGCGCCTGGGTCAGCTCGGCCGTCAGCGCTTTCTCGCGCGCATCCAGCAAGAAGGCCATGCGCGCGGCGTGTTCCAACCGGTAGTTGCCATACAGGATGAACACCGTCACCGTGAGCGTCAGCAAGGTCGCATTGAAAGGCACGACGCCCGTGCCATCGGGCACGTGGGCCAGCATGAGCATGTGGATGGCCACGATGACGCCACCGCCCACCACGGCAGGCCAGAAGCGCGCAATGGCACAGGTGAAGACGATGATGATGTTGAATTCGACCACGCGCGCCGCGGACCACGGGCCGGGGTGCGACAGCACGATCGCTGCGTGCAGCAAGGCCGCCAGCACACCCGATCCGGTGATGAGCCATTCATTGAGTCTGGGCATCCGCAAGCGGGCCACGACCCACAGGCCCACCACCATCACCGGCGGGAACACCAGACAGCGCAGCACCAGGGCCGCAGGCAGGACGTCGGGCGTCAGCAGGTAATCGGCGATCAGCACGCCGGCGAAGAGCGCGGCGCCGCCCAGGCCCGCCACCAGCATCATCAGGAAGCGGCCCTCTTCGCCTTCGCGCAGGAAGCGCGCCTCCAACTGGCGGGGGAACACCAGCCACGCAAACCCCTTGCCGATCGTCCGATCGATCAAGTCGCCCTGCTCCGGCACGGGCCCGGCAGAAACGTTGGACTGCATGACAGCGGTATTCGACACCAGACTGCTCCTGTTCAACCCTTCGCATGACACGCCACTCGTACATCGAATGGGTTGCTTTCAGAGGCGATGTTGCACCCGCGGTCCGGGTCATGCATACAGGGCTTCCACGCCTGGAGGCATCACGCGCGACAGTCCGTGTTTTATTCCACGGCGGCGACCCACCTCATTTGAGGGCCCCCTTGCGCCAAGGCCAGGGTTCATGCTTAGCCGCCTGGGTGCAGGCGCCATCAGGGCGGCGAGCCACGCCCCCGCTGCTTCAGACCGAGGCTCATTGGCAGACGCACGTCGGCTTGCACGATGTGCAATTCTGACAGGAACAGCGGCTGGGTCAGGCGAAACCGCGTCTGCGCGGTCACGGTCACATCCAGGTCTCCGCGCACGTGCGGGCGCACGATGAAGTCACCCCGCACTGGCACCTGCAGCCGCTCGGGCAGCCGGCCACTTGCCAGCAGGTCCAGGTTGACGGGCACCTCGGCCCGCACTGGCACACGCATGCGCACGGGCAGGCTCAGCGTCAGCGGCAGCTTCACCGCCACGCGCGGCAGCCACGACTTCACCGACACCGATGTGTCGAGCACCGTCTGCACGGGCACGACGGTATCGATCTCGATGTCCGTGTCCACGGGCAAGGTGGTCTGGAGTTGGGCGCGGGCCACCAGGCTGTCGTGCAGGTTCACGGTCATGGGCTGGTCAAGGTGCAGCTTCAAGGGCGTGCGCATGTCCACGCGGGTGCGCACCGGGCCGCCGACCTCCGCCAGCGCCTGCATGCCTGCGGGCAGCCGCAAGGTCACCGGCTGCTCGCGCATCGTGAAGCGCGCTTCCCAGGCTTCGTAGAAATAGAGCGTGGCCGCGATCGACAGTGCCAGCCAGCTCAGCAGCACGAGCACGGACACCACGATCAGGGCCGTCGGCTTGACCGGCCTGTTCCAGCCGCGGGGTGCCTGCATGCCGGCCATGCGCCTTCAGCGCGCCACGATGGGCCTGCCGCGCGGCGCCAGCGTGACGTCCTCCAAAGGCACGCTCAGGTCCAGCAGGTTCAAGCCAGCCTGCACGTGCTGCTGCGGAAAGAGCAGGCGCGCGGCCACCGGCTCCGTCACCGGCAGCGCCAGGGCGGCCTTGATGGGGACCTGCACATCGACCACCGTGTCGATGCGCGTGCGCAAGGGCTCGACCAGGCGCACCTTGGCCTGGGTGGCCAGCACCACCGGCAAGGTCTTGCGCACGGGGATGACCAGGTCGATGGGCACGTCGGCCTTCACGGGGATGCGGCCCTGGATCGGCAGGTTCATCTCCATGCCCAGCAGCCGTGTCTTGACGCGTGCGTCTAGCTCGATGACCTGGTCCACCTTCAGCGTGTGCTGAACGGGCACGTCGATGGCGATGGGCACCGCGGTGTCCACGCTGACCTGGACGGGGATCTCGCCTTCCAGCGGGATCACCAGTTCTTGCTGGATGGGCACGCGCACGGGCAGCCGCTGATCGAGCGCCACCTGCACCTTCTGCTCGATCTGGGCCTGCACGGCCAGCTCCTTGGGCAGGCGGATCTCAGCCTCGTGTTCCTTGAGCAGCACATGGGCGGCGAGGTTGTGCCAGGCCCACCAGGCCGCCGCGCCCGTCAGCGCGCCCATCAGCAACAGCAGCAGCAAACCGCCCAGGATCAGGTGCCGCCAGGTGACCGGGTGGCCATAGACGGCCAGCATCGAGGCCGGCGCGGCCACAGGGTCGCCATGGGGATCGGGAGGGGTGGTGGACTGCACCGCCTGACTATGCCACGAGCGAACTGGCTAACATCGAGGGTTTGCAACACCTACGCGGCCCGCTTGCCCGGTCGCCAGTCAGCCGGATGGACTTCCCCTTGACCGACATCAACGCCGCACGTGCCATGTTCGAGGCGCTGCAGGCCCGCGCCGGGGAGAAAGGCCTCACATTGCGCCCCCCGCCACCGGAGCCCACTTCCTGCTGCGGGCGCGGCTGCAACGGCTGCGTCTGGGAGGGCTTCTACGCCGCAGCCAACTACTGGCGCGACGAAGCCCTGCTGATCCTCTCGGATTGAGGCACGCCCGCCGCGCCTGCGGGCAAGGGCTCAGCTCACCTTGAACTTGAACTGCCCGTCCTTGCCGGCGCTGACCTTGATCTTGCTGATGCCCTGCCCTTGGGCCATGCGCGTCAGCACGCTGTCGGCCACCTCGGGCAGGAGGCTGCCGTTGAGGATGTGGTCGACCGCGCGGGCACCGGTGTCGACCTCGGTGCAGCGCGACAGCACGG